>JBKJMP010000126.1:0-10157 GCA_046596395.1 Gemmatimonadaceae bacterium | reverse complement strand
CCTCACGCAACCGTTCGCCGCACGCCGCACGCGTCCCGTGGCGCGTTCCGCCTCACGCAACCGTCCGCCGCACGCCGTACGCGTCCCGTGGCGCGTTCCGCCTCACGCAACCGTCCGCCGCACGCCGCACGCGTCCCGTGGCGCGTTCCGCCTCACGCAACCGACTTTCAGGCCCTGTCGATTCCGAGAGATCTCGTTCGTCGTGTAGGCAGACCCCCTAAAGGAGACCAGAATGCGGTTCATGATGATCATCAAGGCCAACGCCGATTCCGAAGCCGGTGTGATGCCGAGCACCGAGGCGTTCGAGGCCATGGGCAAGTACAATGAGGAGCTCGTCAAGGCCGGCATCATGCTGGCCGGCGACGGCTTGCATCCCAGCTCCAAAGGCGCGCGCATCACCCTCGCCGGCGACAAGCGAACCGTGGTTGATGGCCCGTTCGCCGAGACCAAGGAACTCATCGCGGGCTTCTGGATGATCCAGGTCAAGTCGAAGGCCGAGGCCGTCGAGTGGGCCAAGCGGATTCCCGCAGATCCGGACGGTAGCGAGTCGGTCGTCGAGCTGCGGCAGGTGTTCGAGGCCTCCGACTTCGGCGATGCGCTCACCCCGGAGCTGCTGGAGGCGGAGCAGCGTCTGGCAGCGCAGATCGCCGCGCAGAACGCAGTGCGGTAGGCAACATGCGATTCATGATCATCCGCAAGGCGGACAGCGAGACGGAGGCTGGCATGATGCCGACCGAGGATCTCCTGTCCGCGATGGGCAAGTACAACGAGGAGATGGTGAAGGCCGGCGTGATGCTCGAGGGGTCCGGGCTCAAGCCCTCGTCGGCCGGCGCCCGCGTGAGCTTCGCCAACGGGAAGCCCACCGTCACCGACGGGCCGTTCGCCGAGACGAAGGAACTGATCGCCGGTTACTCGATCATCGAGGTAGGGTCGAAGGAAGAGGCGATCGCGTGGGTCAAACGCTGGCCGGCGGTTGACGGGCACGGCGCGGCACAGATCGAGATTCGTCAGGTGTACGAAATGGACGACTTCGGCGAGAGCCCGTCGATCGATCGCATGAAGGAGCTGGGGATCGGCGGAAGGAGGTAGACGTCCGCGCACGCGCGCCGGGCTTGCGAGCTCCGGCGCGCGTGGTGTGATTCTGTGCCGTGACGGCATCCTCCACGCACCAGGCCATCGATGCGGTCTGGCGCATCGAATCGGCGAAGCTCATCGCAGGGGTCACTCGCATCGTTCGCGACGTCGGCATTGCCGAAGACCTCGCGCAGGACGCGCTCGTCGCTGCACTCGAGACGTGGCCGGACAGCGGCGTGCCGGACAATCCCGCCGCCTGGCTCATGGCCACCGCCAAGCACCGCGCGATCGACCTCATGCGTCGCAATACGATGCTCGACCGCACGCAGGACGCGCTCGGTTACGAGATCGAGGCGCAGCTCGCGCGCGGCGTGCCTGACGTCGACGCGGCGCTCGACGACCACGTTGGTGACGACCTTCTGCGGCTCGTGTTCATCTCGTGCCATCCCGTGCTCTCGACCGAGGCGCGCGTCGCGCTCACGCTGCGGCTCCTCGGCGGGCTCACGACGGACGAGATCGCGCGGGCGTTCCTCGTGGCCGAACCAACGATCGCGCAGCGCATCGTGCGCGCGAAACGCACGCTCTCCGACGCGAAGGTGCCGTTCGAAGTACCGCGCGGACACGAGTTCGACGCGCGTCTCGCGTCGGTGCTCCAGGTCATCTACCTCGTGTTCAACGAGGGCTACTCGGCCACCGCCGGGGATGACCTCATGCGCCCGCAACTCTGCGAGGAAGCACTGCGCCTGGGCCGCATCCTCGCGGGCCTCGCCCCCGAGCAGCCCGAGGTGCATGGACTCGTCGGCCTGATGGAAATCCAGGCGTCGCGCGCGCGAACACGCGTTGGGCCGACTGGTGAGCCGATTCTGTTGCTCGACCAGAACCGTGCGCGCTGGGACCAGCTGCTGATCCACCGAGGGCTCGCAGCGCTCGATCGAGCCAAGGGGCGCGACGGCCGCCTTGGCCCGTATGCACTCCAGGCGTCGATCGCTGCGTGCCATGCGCGTGCGCGCACGGCGGGGGAAACCGAGTGGCGCCGCATCGCCGCACTCTACGCGGCGCTCGGCTCCCTCACGCCGTCGCCCGTGATCGAGCTCAATCGTGCCGTTGCAGTCGGGATGGCGTTCGGGCCTGCTGCCGGTCTCGAGCTGGTCGACGCGATCGCGGACGAGCCGGCGCTGAAGGCGTACCACCTGCTACCGAGTGTACGGGGCGACTTGCTTGCGAAGCTGGAGCGGTTCGACGAGGCGCGAGCAGAATTCCTTCGGGCGGCGTCGCTCACGCGGAATGCGCGTGAGCAACAGATGCTCACCGATCGTGCCGAGGCGTGCGCGCGCTCAGGCTAGTGCAGCGCCGAGCTTGTCCACGCGCGCGATGAGGCGCGCATCGAGGCTCGTCGCCGCCTCGGTGAAGGCTGATGTAGGACCCATCCACCGCAGCGTATCGACGTCGGCGAACAACGGCGCGTCGGTGCGCAGGATCGCGAGCCGCTTGAACAGGAGCGCGTGCGCGCGATGGTCGCCGAGCACCTCAGGGGGCCAATCCTCGAGGCGTCCGTACTTCTCGATCATCCGCGCCGAGGTCTTTGCGCCGTAGGACGGGATGCCCGGATAGCCGTCTGCGGAGTCGCCGACGAGCGCGAGGTAGTCGGGGATGTGCTTTGGCGCGACGCCGAACTTTGCCTTGATGGCATCGGCGTCGCGCATCTGGCCACTCTTGCGGTCCATCTGCACGACCCGGTCAGCGACGACGCACTGGGCGAGATCCTTGTCGGGCGTCCAGATGCAGACCTTCTTCACCCGGTCGTCGAGTGCCGCGAGGTGCGCGGCTGATGCGAGGGCATCGTCCGCCTCGAGTTCGACCATCGGCCACACCGCGACGCCCATCGCGTGCAGGGCGTCCTCGAGGGGATGGAATTGTGCGAACAGCGCGGGCTCGATGCCCTCGCCGGTCTTGTAGCCAGGCCAGAGCTGGTTCCGAAATGAATCGATGACGTGATCGGTGGCGACGCCAACGTGCGTGGCGCCGCCTTCGATCATTTGCGCGACGGTGTGGAGCACACCGCCGACGGCACCGAGTGGGGGATCGACATCCTTGCTTCCACGGCGGAGGCCGTAGAAGTGGCGGAACAACTCGTACGTTCCGTCGATCAGGTGGACGATCACTTCAGCATCCGGGTTCCAGTGGTGCGGCGCCGACACGGTAACGGAAGTCTTCTGTCGTGCGGGCGCTCATGAATTCGATGAAAGGTATGCGGCGAGTCGTGCCAACGTCTGCTGCCCCCCTTTGACCGCGCCGAACTTTCGCATCTCCTCCAGGATCTCAACGGTGTCGAAGACTGTGCGGAGCGATAGCCGCGTCCGGCCGTCGACCACCTCGAACGTGATCGTCGTCTCGAAGCTCAGGTTCTGCTCTTCGTCGCCTTCGTGCAGGTACACGATCCGCTCCGGACGCGCGATCTCGCGGTAGGTGATCGTGTCGTTGTAGTTCGTCCCATCTGGTCCGTGCATGGTGAACCGCCATACGCCGCCGACGCGGACGTCCCTCGCGTGGGTCGTGGTCGTGAAGCCGTTGGGTCCCCACCATTCGGCGATGTGCGCGGGGTCGGTGAACGCATCGAATACCAGCTCACGCGGCGCAGCAATGTCCCGCGTGACCACCATCTCGCGCGCGGCTGACGTCGCGGTGCTCATGACATCGTCTCCGTTAGCGACTCGAGCTTCACGAGGCTCTCGAGCCATCCCTTGCGCATCTGCATCTTCTCCATTCCCTCGCGCACCGCGGCCGTCTCGAAGAGTGAGCGGATCGTCAGCAGCGTTCCTCCGTCGTGATCCTCGAAGGTCACGGCATTGATGGACTCCTTCGCCGTGCTCCCATCCGGGTTCTTCGGCAACATCGCGATGAACTCGTCGGGATGCTCCTCCCAGTTGTCGGTGAAGACGATCCGCTCGTTTGGCACGACTTCACGATAGACGCCCTGCAGCGGGAAGTCCTTTCCCGCGGGGGAGCGCATGACGATGCGGTACTTCCCACCAACGCGGACGTCCATCTCGCAGACGGGATTGGTGAAGACGGCGGGGCCCCACCACTTGGCCATGAGCCGTGGGTCGGTCCACGCCTCGAACACGAGTGCGCGTGGCGCCTTGAAGGTGCGGGTGAGGACGAACTCGCGAGCGTTGGCGGGCTTGGCGGCGGCGATAGTCATTGCGGTGTCGGTGGATTGTGGCGGGAGGCTGCGTTATGGCGTGCGCTTCTTCGTCATCCGTTGCTTCTGGATGTCTTCGAGGTAGCCCTCGAGCCGGTCCAGGCTTCCCTCGTAAAATTGCCGGTAGTGCTCGGCCCAGTCGGCGACTTCCTTGAGGGGTTCCGCCTGCAGGCGGCACGGCCGCCACTGCGCGTCGCGCCCCTGCGTGAGGAGGCCCGCGCGTTGGAGGACCTTGAGGTGCTTCGAGATCGCCGGGAGGCTCATGTCGAATGGCTCGGCGAGTTCCTTGACCGTGACCTCGCCGCCGGCGAGGCGCGCGAGAATGGCGCGCCGAGTGGGGTCGGCGAGGGCTGCGAAGGTGATGCTGAGACGGTCGGCCATCAGTACTTTACCGTTGAGTTAATTAGCGTTTGGGTTAAATACACGCGATGGGGGCGGGAGTCAAGTGGGAGGAACGGTTGCGGTACGCGGTCGCGACTCGGGACGCGTGCGGCGTGCGGCGAACGGGTGCGTCAGGCGGTTGCGCGGCGGGACGCGTCGCGCGTTCCATCCGCCCTTTCAACTTGCACGCCGCCGCGATCGCGTCCCGTCCGCCGCACGCGTCACGCGTTCCGCGACTGATCGCTAGACTGCATCCATGAGAATCGTGGGTGGGAAATACGCTGGACGGGACCTGACGTCGCCGCAGGATTCGCGGGTGCGGCCCACGGGGGAGCTGATTCGTGCGGGGCTTCTCGACATGCTGAAGGCGGACCTCAAGGGAGCGCGCGTGCTCGACCTGTTCGCCGGCACCGGGGCGCTGGGGCTCGAGGCCATCTCGCGCGGGGCGAAGACCGCCGACTTCGTGGAGATCCGGCCGTCGAGCCTGCACGCGCTCAAGGCAAACATCGCGACGCTGCGGCAACTGAAGTTCACGCGGGTGTTCAAGCGCGATGCGCTGCCATTCGCGGCGGCGCTGCAGGAGGACGCCTACGACATTGCGTTCGCCGATCCGCCGTATGAGTCGCGGATGCTCGACCGAATCATCGAGTCATGGCAGGCGAACGGCTTCTCGCGCATCCTGGCCGTGGAGCACGCGGCGTCGCACTCGATTCCCCGCGGTCAGCAGGGGCGGACGTTCGACCAGAGCGTGGTGACGATCTACCGCAAGCCGGAGAAGGTCACGATTGCGCACCCGGCTGTCTGATCCGAACCCCAAACCCGGCTATGTGACCCAACACCCTGCACCCCTCACCCTCCACCCCAGACTCGGCCCTTTTTACTTCGCCATTGCCGTCTGTAGTAGTGCTTGATGCTGCGAGGCGTCTCCGCGAGTGACCGACTGGAGCGCCATGGTGAGCGAGAACTTCGAGAACTTCGTCTTCACCTGGACCGGAATGCGGCTGGCGTCGTCGCTGAACCAGATCTGCGCGTCGCCGTTCTCGGAGAACAGGCCGGTCGTGCGGATCGACGGCTTCACGACGGTCGTGGCGAACGTGCCTGCGTTGACCGTGACCGTGTCGGTGCGCAGGCCCGTGAGAATCACCGGGTTCCTGTCGGGACGGAAGTAGCGGTCGTCGCGACGGGTCTCACCCACGCGCACCTTGGCGGTGCGCACGGCGTAGATGAACGATCCATCGTCGAGCGGATTCGTGACGCTCGCCTCCATTGGCTCGTTGTCCCGCCGGAAGAGCGCACGGTCCGGGTAGATCTCGAACGTGGTGTTCCGCTTGTAGCTCCCTTCCGAGATCACCTGCTTGTGGCGCAGCGACGCGAGCGTCTGCACGTCGATCCAGCTCTCGTAGCGATCGTTCACGCGATAGAACGGAATGCCGCCGTTGATCGAGAAGACAACGTGATACGCCGCGCGCCCCCGCACCATCTCGATGCCGTCCACACGCATCCGCGCAGAGCCGGCCGGAATGCCGCCGAAGCTGACCTTGTACGTGAGCTCCTCGCCGACGGCGAACGGCACCGGGGCGAAGGTGACGGCAGGCGCCGTGGACGCGGTGGGAACGCTATGCACGAGCGACATACGCATCGCACTACTGGCCAGCAGCGATGCTGCAGGCTGGGCGTTCGCACTCGTGGAGAAGACGGCGAGCGTCGCAAGAATCAGCGTCGCAGCGGACGCGTTGTTCAATTTGTTGTGACGTGTCATGATGTTGCTCCCCCGGTCCTGTCTGAACCGGTCGTTGATCGAATTCGTTCCTGATGGATACCCCACAACCAGCGACTCATTCCCTTCCCTAGTGAACTGACGATCGAGGACCGCTCGAATCGACAACTCCTGCCAGCACTCGCAGGAAGACTTCACTGTCCGCTGCTGGAATCCCGCTCGCGATCCGCTCCTCGAGCCCCTCAACTGCCTGAACTCCGGCCGCGTGCCGTTCGACACCAAGTGGTGTCACGACGGCGCGAATGGTCCGGCGGTCCGAGGGATGGTCCACCCGTTCGATGAGCCCGTCGGTCTCCAGGCGGTCGGCGAGCTGGGTGATGTTGGACCTCACGCACTTCAGGTGACCCGCGAGCTCACTCAGGGCGATGGGCTGCCCTGCGCGAACCAGCGCGTCGAGCGCCTGGAACTTGGCCGGCGACAACCCGGCTGCGGAAAGTGCCGTTTCCAGCTGCTCTTGAACGCTTCGAGCCGCGTTCAATAGCGCCATCATGCCGCCGGTCATGCGGCACTTGCTGTTGGCGTGAGAGGAATCTTCGGCAGCTGTATTGTTCATATACAGAACTATACAGGGGTGACTTACCAAAGACAACCCCCTTTCACCGACGCCCGCACTAGCGAGAAGCCCAGCCTCTTGTCATCCTGAGCGACGCGAAGGATCTGCACGCCATGCCGTTGGAAGGTGCAGGTCCTTCGCTTCGCTCAGGACGACAACATGGAGCCCATCATGATCATCCGTCCGCACACCGTCCGTTTGGCTGTCACTGCCCTGCTCGCGCTTGCGGGCCCTGCGCTCGTCGGCGCGCAGACCGGCGCTGCCGGCCCAATGACCTGGCTGGACATCCAGAACATGCGCCAGATCGGGAACCCCGTTGCCAGCCGCGACGGCCGCTCCGTCCTCTATACGCTCAGCGTGCCCGACTGGAAGGAGGCGCGCCGGCAGAGCGACGTCTACGTCGTCTCCACCCAGCAGGGGGTGCCGAGCACGAGACGGCTGACGTTCACGAACGAGAAGAGTGAGAGCGCGCCCGCGTGGATGCCGGATGGCCGGCACTTCGTGTTCGTCTCGGACCGTGAGGCGGCAGCCACGAGCGCCGCGGCCGCGGGGCGTGGAAGCACGCTACCCACGAGCGGGCCCGGCATGTCGTACTACGCGCCGGCGCTGAGCGCGGGAGCGGCGTCTCCCGGCAACCAGCTCTACGTCATGCCGACCGATGGCGGTGAAGCCCGTCGCTTCACCGATGCCAAGGACGGCATCTCGACGTTCGCGTTCTCGAAGGACGGGGAGTGGCTCGTTTACCGCTCCGGACCCGTGACGCAGGAGCAGTTGTATGCGCTACGCGTCGCGACGATCATTGCCGGCGACTCCGCGCCGCCCGTGCAGCTCACGCGGCACCACACCGGCGTGGGGATGTGGCGGATCGCCCCCGACTCGCGGCGCATCTACTTCGCGTCGGCGGACTCGGTGGATATCGACGCGCGGCTGCGCCTCGAGCGGCGCTTCGACGTGCGCATCCGCAACATGGAGACGCCGCTCTGGAGCCTCTGGGCCCTCGACCTCGACGGCCGGCGCACCACGCGCCTCACGCGCGACACCACCTACAGCGTCGGCGACTTCACCATCTCGCCGGATGGCCGGTACCTCGGCTTTCACGGCTTGTCGCCCAACCGCTACGAGCGGAACATCCTCGAGCAGAACATCACCGCAGATCTCTATCTCCTAAACGTGGCGTCCGGGCAGATCGAGCGCCTGACGACAAACAAGGAGATCGATGAGAGTCCCGTGAGCTTCTCTCCCGACAGCCGGACGCTCGCCTTCTCCGCGCCGGACGACTTCATCATGCGGCACAACCGCCGCGTCTACATGCGCGACGTGGCGGCGCGCGGCACCAGGCCGCGCAAGCTCGGCGCTGGATTCGACGGCGACGTCAGCATCGGGTTCTGGTCGAAGGACGGCGGCACCATCTACTTCAACGAGGGCATTCGCGCCACGAACCAGGTGATGGCGCTCGACGTGGCGGCGAACAAGGTGCGGCAGCTCACGTCCGAGAAGGCGAGCGTGACGGTCTCGAAGGTGGATGATCAGGATCGTCTGTTGATCAATTACAGCGATCCGCGCGTGCCGCCGACGATTTTCACGGTCGCGAGCGCGAACGAGCTCGCGAACCGCGGCGCCTGGGTCCAGGTCACCGACGCCAATCCCCTCGTCCGCGACCGCGCCCTCGGCGACGTCGAGGAAATTACCTGGACGTCCAATGACGGGCGAAGTGTTGGCGGCGTCCTCGTGAAGCCAGTGGGCTACCAGAATGGCCGCACGTATCCGCTCATCGTGCAGATCCATGGCGGTCCTGCATCTGCGGACCTGCTCAATTTCACCGCTGCGCCGCAGGTCTATGCCGGCGCGGGCTACGCCGTCCTGCTGCCCAACTATCGCAACTCGACCAACTACGGGCAGAAGTTCGCCATCGAGAGCCAGGGCGACTACTTCACGAAGGGCTACCAGGACATCATGACGGGAGTCGATCACCTCATCGCGCGCGGTCTCGTGGACAGCACGCAGATGGGCGTGATGGGCTGGAGCGCGGGCGGACACTGGTCGAACTGGATCCTCACGCACACGAATCGCTTCAAGGCAATCTCCAGTGGCGCCGGCGTGTTCAACTGGATCTCGATGTATGGCCAGAGCGACACGCAGCGGAACCGGCAGTGGTACCTCGGCGACAAGATGTACTGGGACGACATGGACGCATGGTGGCGGCAGTCGCCCGGTGCATACATCAAGAATGCGCGGACGCCGACGATGATCCACGTCGTCGATGGCGATCCCCGCGTGCCGCGCCCGCAGAGCGAGGAGCTCCACATGGCACTCAAGCGGCTCGGCGTGCCGACGGAGTTGTACGTCTACCCCGGCGGGACGCACGGCATTCCAGATCCACGGAATGCGCTCCTCAAGTCCACGGCCGAGATGGCGTGGATGGACCACTACGTTCGCAAGACTCGGCCGAAGTTCTCATGGCCCGATGTGCTCGCCACGGTGGAGGAACCCAAGCCCACTGCGCTAACGCCGTGACGCGACCCGAGACCAGCACGAGATGAACGCAACATCGATCTTTCTCGTGCTGGCCTCGACGGTCCTGCATGCGTACTGGAACTTCCTCGTCAAGCGGAGCGGTGGCGGGGGCCTCACGTGGATCGGGCTGAGCAAGGTCGTCGAAGTCGTGGTGTTCGCGCCCGCGTTCTTCTACTTCGCGTGGCCCGACCTTCGCGCGCACGGCAACGCCTGGCCCCTGATCCTCGTGGCCGCCGCCCTCTCGCTCGCCAACTACGCAGCGCTTTCGCGCGCGTACGAGACCGGCGACCTCTCGATCGTGTATCCCGTCGCGCGCGGCGGCGCCCTGCTCTTCCTCCCGATCCTCGGCTATCTCGTCTTCGGAGAGCGGCTCTCGATTGTCGGCTGGATCTCGATCGGGCTCATCATGGCGGGCATCGCCGTGATCGGACTGCGCGCGTTCGACAAGGAAGCGGCGTCGGATCTCATGAAGCATCTGCGCGATCCGTCGGTGGCCTTTGCGATGCTCGCGGCGTTCGCCACGGCGCTCTACACGATTTGGGACAAGCGCGCGATCCAGACGCTGTCGGCGTTTGCGTACTTCTATGCGTACACGGTCTTCATTGCGCTGGCGTACGTGATTTTTTTCGCGATCCGACGTTCCCCGCCGGCGATCG
>JBKJMP010000566.1:0-16531 GCA_046596395.1 Gemmatimonadaceae bacterium | reverse complement strand
CGCGGCGGCGAGCGACATCCATCTCGAGGCGACACGTTCCGGTCTCACGGCGCGATTCCGCATCGACGGTGTGCTCGCCCCCGCGCCCGAGCCGCCGCGCCAACTCCAGCATGCCGTCGTCTCACGTATCAAGCTGCTCGCAGAGCTCGACATTGCCGAGCGTCGCCGGCCGCAGGATGGGCGTATTCGCGTGCGGTTGGAGACGCGGGAGCTCGATCTCCGTGTATCCACGGTGCCGACGATGTTTGGCGAGAGCGTCGTCCTGCGCCTGCTCGATCGCGGTGGACGCCCGGTGGGGTTGGAGGAGTTGGGTATGCCCGCCGGTGTGCTGAACCAGATGTCAGCACTGGCGAAACGACCGCACGGGATGGTGCTCGTCACGGGGCCGACCGGAAGCGGCAAGACGACGACGCTCTATGCCGCGCTCCAGACGCGCGATCCCTCACTCGAGAAGATCATCACGGTCGAGGACCCGATCGAGTATCAACTCGGCGCCGTGACGCAGGTGCCGATCCATCGGCAGGCGGGGGTGACATTCGCGTCGGCGTTGCGGGCGATTCTCCGGCAGGATCCGGACGTCGTGATGATCGGCGAGATGCGCGATCGGGAGACGGCGGAGATAGCGGTGCAGGCGGCGATGACGGGACACCTGGTGTTCTCGACGCTGCATACGAATGACGCGATCGGCGCGATTGCGCGCCTGCTGGACCTCGGCGTTCCCGACTATCTGGTCGCCGCCACGGTGGAAGGTGTGCTGGCGCAGCGATTGGTGCGAAAGATCTGCGACGCGTGCCGCGTGCCATACGAGCCACCGAGCGAGCAAGTCGCGCTACTGCTCGGGCAACCCACCGGGACACACACGCTGAGTCGTGGCGCCGGGTGCGACACGTGTCGCGGCACGGGCTATCGCGGTCGAATCGGGCTCTTCGAGCTGGTCCTGATGAGTGATGAGCTGAAGGATGCTGTGACGCGCAGGGCGGGAAGGGCCGAGCTGCGCACGCTGGCGAATGGAGAGGGATACCGGTCGCTCCGGCATGACGGCTGGACGAAAGCAAAGGCGGGACACACCACGATCGAAGAGGTGCTGCGTGTTGCACAGGACTAGGCGGCGCCGCGTGCGCCACGGCTTTACGCTCATCGAGCTGCTCGTCGTGATTGCAATCATCGCGACGCTGGCATCCGTCATCGCGCCATCGATTTTCAGCAACATCGGCGAGTCGCGACGGAGTGCCGCACGCAGCCAGATCCAGATTCTGAGCCTTGCGCTCGAGTCGTATCGACTCGACAACGACGCACTACCGACGACTGCCCAGGGCATCGAGGCTCTTCGCTCGATTCCCGCCGGCGAAGCGCCGGCCAACTGGAAGGGGCCGTACGTGCGGCAGCTGATTCCGAACGACCCGTGGGGCCAACCGTACGTCTATTCCGCTCCAGGCACGTACAACCCAAACGCGTTCGACCTCTACACGCTGGGAAAGGACCGGCGGCCGGGTGGCACGGGTGAGGATGCGGACGTGACGTCGTGGAACGGGCCGGTGCAATAGTGGCCACCGCGGCATCACGTGCGGAGAGCCCCAGCCTCGATCTCGAGCTTACGCAGCGCTGGCGCTATCGCGCCGCGACGCCGGCGGGTGCGTTCAAGAGAGGCTTCGTCCTCGCGACGAGTCATGATGAGGCGCGCGCCTCGATCCGACAGCTCGGGCTAATGCCCCTCGAGCTTCGGAGCGAGGGATCGCAACGCGCGCAGAAGCTCTCGATTCCCGTCGATCAGATGGCGCTCGGCCTCCGAATACTCGCCGACCTGTTCGAAGCAGGGCTTCCGATCAATCGGGTGCTCACCACGTTCGAGGGACTTGCGCCACCCGCCTGGCGACCAGCCCTGCCATCGCTGCACACCTCCATCACCGAGGGGCGCAGTTTCGCGCGCGCGCTGGAGGACGCCCCCATCGCGATTCCGGCGCTCGTCAGCGGCGTCATCGCCGCTGGCGAGGCAGGATCCGGCATCAGCACCGCTGTTCGGCGCGCGGCAGGCCTCATGGAAGAGGCAGCTGCGACGCGAGCGGCCGTGCGCGGTGCGCTCACATATCCCTTGCTCCTCGCGGGTGCCGGCATCGCGTCGATTGCGCTGCTCGTGGGAGTCGTACTGCCGAGGTTCGCCGAGATACTCGACGATCTTGGCCAGGAGCTCCCGCCGGCGACGCGCCTCCTGATTCGCGCTTCTCAGCTGGCGCAGCAGGCGTTCGTCCCACTCGTCTTGACGCTCGTCGTCGCGATCGTGGCGTGGTCGATCTGGACGCAGAGCGAGAAAGGCCTGCGCTCCTGGCATGCGTTCATGCTGGGGTTGCCGGGCCTCGCCTCGCTACGGCTGGCGACGGCGTCGTCGCGAGCAACCACCGCGCTCGCCGCGCTGATCACGAGCGGCGTGCCACTCCGGGTCGCATTGATCCATGCGGCACGAGCCACGGGGGATGCCGAGATTGCGGCGCGTCTCCTCTCCGTCCGCGGCGCGATCGGCAGAGGCCAGTCGCTCGCCGAGGCCGTGGGACAGGCCAAGGCGATGACGCCAACCGCGGTCCGGCTCATCGGTGCCGGTGAGTCCGTCGGGCGACTAGGTGAAATGCTCTTGCACGCAGGCCGCATCGACCGCGAGATCGCCGACCGGACACTTCGCGCGTGGGTGCGTCTCCTCGAGCCGATTCTCGTCCTCACGTTTGCCGCGATCGTTGGTCTCGTCGCCGCGGCACTGCTGCAGGCCGTCTACAGCGTGCGCCCGAATGCGTGAATCGGACACAAGACGCGCGAGACGAGGCGTGACGCTCGTCGAGTTGATCGTCTGCCTTCTCGTACTGGCCACAATTGCATCGGTGGTAGTCCCAGCGATTCGGGCGGTGGCACCCCCACCGCCGGACTCCCCGCAACTGCGCCTGCTCACCGCACGCCGCAGCGCGCTCGCTCTACGAGCTTCCGTCACGATCGACTGGTCTGGTCCGCAGGGAAGAACCGCTCCTGTAACGATCTGGCCGGACGGCCACGTGACCGCAGACTCGTCACCGGGCATTCATCGTCTCTCGGGTCTGCCTGACACCCTCCGGCGTGCCGCGCTTCCCGGGAACGAGCCATGACATCGTTCCGGACTCGACGCGGTTCGACACTCCTCGAAGTCATTGCCGCGATGACGGTTCTCGTGATTGGCGGACTTGCTGGCGCGTCGCTGATGGCGGGAGTCACGCAATCGATCAACGATGCCCAGCGCACCGATCGCGAGACGGCGGCGGCAGCGGTAGCGCTCGAGAGGGTCAGCACCTGGTCACGCGCTCGACTCGAGAACGCCATCGGGGAAACCGCGAGGGACTCGTTCACCGTTCACGTGGAGCGTGTAGGCGCCACGCTGTTTCGCGTGAGCGTGCTGCACCCGCGTCGCCGAGCTCGCCTGCTCGAGACCGTGGTCTACAGGCCGGAGGATCAGCATGCGCCAACTCCATAGTCGACGCGCGTCGCGACGGCACCCTGGCTTCTCCGTGCTCGAGATGATGATCGCGCTCCTCATCGGCGCAGTCGTCATCGTGACGGCGCGCCAGCTTCTGCACCAGCTGACGCTGTCAGATCGACGGCTGGACGACGACAGCCGACGTGAAGCGACGGAACGGAATGGCGCGAGGCAGTTGACCGACGTGTTGAACCGCCTCGAGGTGGGAACGGACTCGGTGAGCACTTTCTCGGGCGAGACGACCCGCGCGGAATTCACGACGTGGTGCCAGGTGCCGCGTGGGTGGCTGGAACGGTGCGCCGCCGCGCTGGTCATCGACACGATCGCTCGCCCGAACCAGCTGATCCTGGTGACCGCGGCGACGCGATGAACCGGCCGCTCACGCTCACGGTCGATGGCAGCACCCGCTCGTTCTTCTATGACCCCATGGGCCGCTGGAGCGGCGCGGTCCGTGGCACATCGATCGATACGATCAAGACCGACCTGGCGGGCCGGCCCTCGACGGCGATCTCGGTCCGCAACGGACGCGTCTACACGCAGCACCTGGCGTATTCGCCCGAGAGCCAGCGCCTGTCACATCAATTCGTGTACGGCGGCAACAACAAGACCACCCGCTGGGGCTACGACCAGCAGGGCCGGCTCGACTCACTGACCGATGCGTCGGGCTTGGGGGCGACGACGCTCGGGTACGATGCCGAGGGCGGGAACATCGCGCGCTGGGCGCCGGGCCTCACCTATCAAACCGGGTACAGCGGCCGGCATGCGCCGAGTGGCGTGTACTACAGCGTGCCAACGTTGAACCGGTCGTATGCCTACGAGGCTGGGACGGGCTTCATCAGCAATCGGATCCTCGCCGATTCAGGCAAGGAGTACATCTACGACAACCTCGGCCAGTTGACGCAGGTCAAGCGGTACTCCGTGACCGACCCGACGAACGAGTGCGCTCAGGTCGCAGAGGCGAATGGCGAGCTCAATCCGCAATGCGCCAATAAGCGGTTTGGGATAGTGACCCAGCAGACCTTCGCCTACGACACGCTCGGCAACCGCACGGATCTGCCGCACCTCATGCAGAACAACCGCCAGTCGACGTTCAACGGGCAGACCTTCTACTACGATGCGGACGGCAACCTGACCTCGCACTACCGAACCGACGGGAGTGTTACGACACTTGCGTGGAGCGCCGACGGGGAACTGACGCGGTGGGTGCGCCGACAGTGGAATGCCCCCGCCATGCTGATCGACAGCGTCACGTTCGGGTACGACGGTTTCGGCCGCCGCACCCGGAAGACGTCGGTCAACACGGGGGTGCACGAGTGCCTGCACGACGGCGATCACCTGCTGGCCGAGTTGGATGCGGCGGGCGACATCCGGTCGCAGTACACGTACTATCCAGGCGTGGACAAGCCGCACAGCGTGACCATGACGAGCAGCGGGCAGACGTACTGGTTCGCCACGGAAGCGCCGGGGAGCGTGACCGGGCTCACGGCGGGGACGTCGGCGCTCGCCGCGAGCTGGAAGTACGACGTGTGGGGCGTGCCGACGACGGTCACCGGGAACGACAACCTGCCGATGCAGCTCCGGTTTGCGGCGCGGGAGTATGATGCGGAGACGTGGCTGTACTACAACCGGGCGCGGTACTACAACCCCGAGACGGGGCGGTTCATCTCGGAGGATAAGATCGGGCTTGAAGGGGGAAGTAACCTCTACGTATATGCGGAAAACAATCCCATTAACGCGACGGATCCGAGCGGCCTGAAAAGAGTCTGCATTTCCACCTGGTCCGGCGAGACCACGAGCGAGTCAGAGGGCATAAGGTGGACATCTTCGCCCGGCCGGTGGTCAATATCATGCTGGGATGACGGCAACGACGGAGGTTCCTCACGATGGGAACGCGTCGCCTGGGCAAGGGACACGTGGGACGCGGACGAAGGCGGTCCGCGGGGAGGCGCATACGACCGGGTCCTCATGGGAACCGTGCCCTTTGTCGGCGGACCCGGCAGAGCTTTCGCGGGCAGACTTACGGGCTTCACGAAGCACGGAATAAATTCAGCCATCAACCATGACGGTGTGGGAGTTTCATCGAGGGCCATCCTTGACGCAGTCTCGAATCCGCTGCGCATGAAGTCGCAGGTGGACGGCGCGACCAAATTCGTTGGGAAGTACGCGACAGTCGTGCTTAACTCGGCTGGAAGAGTGATCACAACGTATGCACGTACTATGGCTGGGTGGAGGATTCATCCATGAGTCGATATGGCTACGGCGTCACCGAGAAAGTCCTACAGAAATTGACACGCGACGTGATTCACGCTCGCGCCCCGGAACACGCCAGCCTGGTTGACCAAATCGGAGCGCAACGATTGACCCTGGATGATCGCGACACGATGCGCGAAATCTTAAGCGACGAACTTGTTGACACAGGCCTTGGGCCGGATGACGAGCCCAACGAACGTGGATTGCTGATCGAGGCGGCTATTGCTTGGCTCGGCCACAAGTAGAGCAGCCGGTAAGGGACCAACAACTTCAGCTCGTCAGCAATGAGCCGACGTCGCGAGCACCGTCGGCTCCTCGGAATCGAGACCGCAGATGACTTGACTACCTCGTGCAGTCTGCGTGCAAGATTACGGTGAGCGCTATGCTCGAAGAGCGCGAAGCCCGACCGGAACATGGTCGGGCTTCTTCAGTCGCTGCTCAGAAGGGGCTGCTCTCAGCTCGCTTTCCGTTTCGCGCGTGATGGCGGCGCAGTCCGGCGCCGGGTCTCGAGCATGGCATCGACGAGCTTGAGCACGGCGCGCTGATCCGCGGGGGGGAGGTCCTCGATCCGCTGGAGGCGCTTGAGCAGGCGCGCGGTGCGTGGCGCGAGCTGCTCGGGGGTGGGCTTCACGCCGAGGAGCGCGTCGGTCGTGCAGCGGAGCGCGCGGGCGAGATCGACGAGGAGCGCCCCCGGGGGCTGCGTGCTTTCGGTCTCGTAGTAGGCGATCACGCGCTGCGAGACGCCGCCGGCGGCCCCGAGCTCGGTCTGCGTGAGGCCACGGCCCTGGCGAAGGGCGGCGAGGCGTGAGCCAAATCCATCGAGACGCGTGGAGGCCATCGGATCGACGAGGGCGATGGGGAGTGAGAGCATCGAAGCCTCCAGGACAATACAGGGTGATTTCCGAGAATCGGGGGACGTGCTTGACGGACTATACGAGAATCGTATAATCTCCTGCCACGGTCAACGCGGCCGAGTTTTCCCTCGCCCCCCCCTTGACAGGTTTCGGAAATGGCGCGGATCCCGGACGACGAACTGGAGCGGCTGACGCAGGAGACAGACCTGGTGGCGCTCGTGCAGGGAGCTGGCGTGGACCTCCGGCGCCACGGCGCGAACGTGATCGGCCGGTACCCCTTCCACGATGACCAGGGCCCGAGCCTCGTGATCACGCCCTCGAAGAACCTCTGACACTGTTTGGGGGCCTGCCAGGCGGGCGGGTCGGTGATCGACTGGGTGATGCGGGTGGAGCGCGTGAGCTTTCGCCATGCCGTTGAGTGGCTGCGGGCGCGGGCGGGGCGGGCGCCGGTGCAGGCGCTGACGCCGATGGCCGCGAGTGCGACGGAGGCCGACGCCATCGATGACGGGGCGCTCGTGCGCGACGTGCTGGACTTTTATCACGAGACGCTGAAGGCGAGCCCCGAGGCGATCGCGTACCTCGAGACGCGCGGGCTCAACTCGGTCGCGCTGATCGATCACTTCCGGCTGGGCTATGCGAACCGGACGCTCGGGTACCGGCTGCAAGGCTCCCGCTGGAAGGCGGGGGCAACGCTCCGCGGCCGGCTGCAATCGGTCGGACTCCTCCGCCCGCCCCCGAGGGGCTCCCCTGAACATCCGCTCGGGACGCATCATCGCGCGACGCACGCGGGCGTCGCGGCGACTACCACCACCACCGGCGCGATCCCAGAGGGTGCAGATCGATGATGCTCGCGCCGACTCCGGCGGGTCGGTTAACTTCCACCGCATCAGCGTCGCGGCATCTCCCGGAGGCCCCATGACCGAGCTCCTGTTTATCGTCGAGGAAGCCGCCGAAGGCGGGTACGTCGCGCACGCGGTCGGAGCGTCGATCGTCACCGAAGCCGATGATCTCGAGCAGCTCCGCGTGATGATCCGCGACGCCGTGCGCTGTCACTTCGACGAGGACGCCGAGCGCCCGAAGGCGATCCGACTCCACTTGGTGCACGACGAAGTCATCGCCGTGTAGATGGCGCGGCTCCCGCGCGATCTCTCGGGCCGCGATCTCGCGCGCGCGCTCCGCCGGTATGGCTACGCGGTGACGCGCGAGACCGGCAGTCACATGCGGCTCACGACACAGCAGGGCGGTGAGCATCATGTCACGATCCCCGATCACGCGAGCCTCCGCGTCGGCACGCTCGCGAGGATACTGGGCGACGTGGCGGCGCATCTCGGGACCGAGCGCGCGGCGCTCACGGCCGCGCTCTTTGACGTGTGAACGCACGCACCAGCCCGCGAACGCGCTGACTCCCCCTCGAAACTGCACGTCTGGGCATCACCACGAAAAGTATGATGGAATAACCGGATAACCGCGCAGCTAACCGAGGAAATGACACCGACATAGCAGCATACAATCGTACGATCGCGTCTGAAGGGATCAGTTCATCTCGGAGGATCCGATTGGGCTGGCGGGTGGAACGAACCTCTATATGTATGCTGGGAACAATCCGGTGAATGCAACGGATCCGAGCGGTCTCGAGATGCAGTGCGAATACACATGGACTGAAGGCAACTGGGTCACTCGCGCCGGTGTAACGGAGGAAGTACCAGGCTTTTGGTCGAAACACTGCTGGGAGGATGGTGAAGGCAGCAGCTGGGAAACGATAGTACCATCCAGACCGAGCCCCAGAATGCAGGAAATAATAATGGGCGCTGTGATGGGGTCGCTTGGCGGAGGCGGAAGCGGTGGACGTACCCTATTGGCGACGCACCTCACTCAAGTAGAAAAGTACGGTGCGGCAGGCGTTAAGGAGCTAGCCAACGGACGGATTCGATACTTGTTGATCAAGACGTTGTTCGCAGCGTCGCGAGCTTCTGCCGGGGAGTGAGCGACGGATTCCCATGTGGGGACGCGTGGTGTTGTCGTAGCCAATGTAGTGCGACAGGGCGAGCATTCGCGCCAGGCTGGTGCGATAGGCCTGCGCGTACGCCCATTCGGCGCGGAGAGTGCGGATAAAGCGTTCGGCCTTTCCATTCGTGCGTGGCGTATACGGACGGGTGCTCCGGTGTCGGAGGTCATGCGCCCCGATCACCGCACCGAAATCACGCCATCGGTAGGCCCCGCCATTGTCGGTCAGAATACGACGGATCGGAATGCCGCGCCGGTGAAAATACCGCAGCGTGCGCGTGGGGAAGGCGGCCATCGTCGCCTTGGTTTCATCGGCCAGGACTTCTGCGTCCGCGAGCCGGGTGCAGTCATCGACAGCGACGTGCACGTACTCCCAGCCAATGCCACGCACCTTCGGAATCCCGTCGCCGTGAATGCGATGGCCCACCCGCCCGATCTTCACGAGCATCTTGATGTCGAGATGAAGGAGATCCCGGCGGCGGGCCACTCGCAAGTTGCGAATGATTCACATTCGGATGCTTGGCACGACGCACGAGCCTTACTCGCCTGGCATAGCTCAGGCGTGCATTCTTCTGGGTGTTCCGCGCCAAGCGAGGTGGCGGTGTGAACGTCGCACTTTTCCTTGGCCACGCCGATTTCGAGCCGCTACCATCGTGGCGTGACAAACCCGCCTCCCACCTGCGGCTGCTGAAGCATGAGCCAGTTGACGCAGACCTGACGGGTGGGCCCTAGCTTCACACGATAAGAAAGGCGCCCGGGCCGAATGGCCGGGCGCTAGTCTGGGCGGTTCTAACAGGGCAGTTTCAGGATGGGGACTAGCTACTCGACCTCACCCTGGCAACTATCGTGGGGATGCAGCTATCCGGTAGGGCTTGCAAACTTGACCGACTGCCCTCGTTCGTCGGTGGGTATTGCCCGGAAACTTAAGGAATTCTAAGCGACTGCTTGCCATCATGATCCGGTCGGCTAGGTTCGGCGCCAACCAGTGTGTGCCCTACTACCGACGAGGACAATAGATGCGCATCCGCCTCCTTCTGCCAGTTGCGGCGTTCGTGCTCGCCGAACCGATTGTTGCCCAGACGGTAACCCTTCCAACGATACGCACCAACAAGAGCATCGAGTTCACGATGTTGACTCGAGCGATCGACGACATCAAGAAGGAGCGCTCGTCCCTTACCCGCCTCAATCGTGCCGATAGCGTCAGCGCTCGCAATGAGCTGTTATGTGACGTCGCACTACTCTCGCTATCGCCCTACACCGACACGGAGTTCGAGCAAGCGATCGGAAACAAGCAGGAGGGAAACCAGAAACAGCAGGCGAGCCGAGCGGTGGTGGCTCTCTCGCAAAAGGGGCGTCGCAGCGCAAACAACGCCCCCCCGGAACATCTCATCGAGACGCTCGACAATGCCCCGGAGAAGTGCAGGCTGGAGCCACCGAGCGAGAGTCTCGTGCGCGAAATAATGCGTAAGTACATCGACGCCGAGGAGAACATCGCTCTGCATGCGAGGCTCGATACCTTGGCGCGTGTCGCGCTCGCGAACGTCATTCAATCCAAGCTTCGCAAGAAACGGTGGTTTCCGGTAGGCAGTCACGATCACGCCATGGCATTCTGGCGTCAGTCGGCGTCGTCATCGCTCAACGTTGGCGCTATCTCGGGGTCGAACGAAGAAGGCGCGACGTTCACCGAGATATCTTCGCGCTTCCTCCACGCCGTTCGCCTCTCGTTCAACGCGGTGCTCTCCTCGGCACGAGACACAACGGCAAAGACCTCGGCGGCGGGAACGACGACGGCGAGCGACACTGGGAAGAGCCTCAGCGCGATCGCCCGCTTCCTGAACGGCGGTGGACTATTCAACATCGCTGCTGCGTTTCCAGCCTACCACGTCGGTACCACGAATGGCGCGGCCGACTTCATCGTGCTCATTGCACCGCGGTTTGGTGGGACCCTTCCAATCCTCGGCGCGACCGCCCGCGACACGACGCTAATGTATGACGTCGGCACGGAGCTCTTCTTCAAGTCCGCTGATTACGTGGACGGCATCGGGTTTTTCGTGCAGTCACGAATCGCGATGGCGGGGGGAAGCAATCGCTTCATGACCCTCATAGGCGATCCGGGAAGGAAACGAACGGCCTACCAGACGATGAGCTTCGGCCTGAGCTTCGATGACAAGTACCTCATCACGATCAGTCGGGTGATTGCCGGTCCGAGCTCACTCCAGAACGGTTGGCAGATCGGAACTACACTGGCGCGATCCGCCGCCCCAGCGACAGCGAGCACGCCATGAAGGCCATGCGCATGCCGGCCTGCGTGATCGTACTGGTGACATCCGCGTTGCCGATTGGGCTCGGTGACATCCTGCAGGCGCAGCGGCCGGTTACCACCTGCAATCCGACAAGTAGCAGCGTATCGAAGTTCACCGTCGCCGCGAGCGGGGGGATCGCCAAGGGCGCATACCAGGCAGGTGCGCTGTGGGCAATTCTTCAACGTGAGCGAACACGGCGCGGTGGAGACGGTGCGGCCGACACCATACCGCATCTCGTCAGCATCGCCGGGGCCTCAGCGGGCAATGTCAATACGCTGTTGATGGCGACCGAATGGGCGACAAATCTCGCACCCGGGAATCGCAACGAGCGATCCTCGTTGCTGTGGGAGACATGGACGGACATGGGCATCGATCTGCTGATTCCAGAGGAAGGGAGTGACACCGTCCGAAGTCTGCTGGATGCAAGTGCATTCAATCCCGCCAAGGATCGCTTGGTTCAGTTGTCGAGGACCGGTCCATTCCTGCCCTGCAGCGTTCCGCTCGGCATCACGCTTACGCGTACCTCCACCGACGGTCGATACGTCGTCCGGAATACACGGGAGGTTGTCGTGCAGCGCTATGCGTCTATCGCGCGCTTCAACTCCACGCGCCAGTCGTTCGACCTCGATGCCATTCCCGAGCGGGACGTCCGGAGGAGTTCCGGCGCGACAATCCTTGGGCCGATGGACTCGACGGGCCAGCACCTCGACCTGCGACAATTTCTCCAGCATGTGCAGGCGTCCGCCGCGTTTCCAGTCGCCTTCCCACCAACGCCGATAACGTTTCGGTACCTCGAGGGGCGCGATCCATCGGCTCGTTGTACGGAGACGGGTACCCCGACTGCGTCCTGCTTTCAGGAGCAACGCGACGTGTTCCTCGATGGTGGGGTGTACGACAACAATCCGCTCGCGCTTGCGCTCGATCTCGTTCCTGGCAGTGCAAAGCCGGGCGATGAACCCCTGCGCGTGTGGTTCGTCTCGCCGAATCAGCGACGCGGCAGCGCCGTTCTGGATTCCGCATCGTCTCGTCGCACGGACGACCGGTCGACGTACGGCGCACTCCGCTTCCTGTCCTTCGCGTGGTCGATCATCGGGACTGCTGCGGACTACGAGCTGTTTGCTCTCGAGCGCCGCCTCCGGGCGCTCGACGTGGAGTGCCGGGACGGTCGGAGCCTGTGCCTCGCCCCGACGACACGATTCTTTCCCATCTACGGCGCAACGGCCAGCTCGTTCGGCGCCTTCCTCGGAAAACCGCTTCGGGAACTCGACTTTTACGTCGGCATCTACGACGGAGTGATCGCGAACATCCAGAACGGACGGTGCAGCAATCGCACCGGTTCGAACAACATCCTGTGCATCAAGGACGAGATGAATCGCGTCATCGCTGCGTCCACGTCCGAGCTGCCGGAATTGAGCGCGGAGGGCCGACACATGCTGCGCGAACTCTGGTCTCGGGAGTTTGAACCCCGGCAAGCTGGTCGGTCGCTGGCGGCGAGCCGGAGAGTCGAGAAGTTGCTCGACCTGCTCGATGGCCTGATGGTCGAGGAAGGCAGGGACCACAAGGAAGAATGCAAGATGTTCTCGGCACCCGTGAGCATGTTCTGCGAGGATGGGCTGCGCGCGGCGCTGCGTGCACACAAGGATTCCCCTACCCGGTACGACACGATCGCGCTGGATCAGGATCATGACGAGGAGCGCTTCAATGACTTGGTGTCGAGCTTCGACACCGAGATCTTCCGTCTCGTTCGCCCGCTCGTCTGGAGACAGTGGATGGTGGAGTCGGGCACGACCGATGTCCGTTTCCTGACGAGAGGGGTCGCGAAAGTTGCGTCGTATGTCATCGCAACCGACGAGGAAAGCTTCCGCCGCGGCTTTGAACTCGACCCGTCCACGGTTCCAGATCACAAGAACGAAGGATTTCGCTACTGGCCGCATGCCCTGCCGTACAGCATCGACACCTGGAGGGGATCGGCCCGAGTCTCGTGGTCGCCGTCCCTCCTACCGGGGCGCGGCTGGGAGCTCGGTGCGGGGCCGTCGATCATTCGAACCACGCCCGTCTTTCGGACGGGTGATGGCGCCGCATTCGCAGTCGCGGGTGGACTAAGGGTTCGTACTCCGCAGGTACACCTGCCGAGCTGGATCCCGAACGTCGCCATTGATGGCCAGTGGGATTGCTTCAGCATCGGTTGCACGCGGAGCGTTGCTTCCCTCAGCGGCGCACTACTCGATCGGCGCGTCAGGATCGGCCGCACCTGGGACGTAAGTCGACAAGCGGGGAGGAACGGTTTGCGAAATGTTCAGTGGATCTTTGGCCTCAACGACTTCCCCGGGATCGTACACGTGCTTTGGCCGAAGTCGTGAGGAGGGCGGGATTGGAAGAAGAGTCGCAAGACTCGCCGCAACGGCAAGCCTGCTTGTCCAGAACCGCCCGTTCACGCTCACCGTCGATGGCAGCACGCGCTCGTGCAAACGGGCAATCGTTCTCCTACGATGGGTTGGCAAGGGGAACCATGGAGACTGCGGAGCTCTCGCCTGATGACTAGATTCCACGAATGAGAACCGGCCGCCACGCGATGACGGTGTCTATCGTCTCGCTGCGCAGCAGTGAGGCGTCGCAACCGCCGACGGCGGTCGCACCGGCCGATCGCCTGCGCCTCGTGCAGGAGCTCAGCGCACAGTGCTGGCAACTGACGGGCCGAGGCTTCCCGGCCAGCTCGCGGCGCTCGATCCGCTGCGTGATTCGGCCCCTGCGCGCGTCCGACGCGCTCCCGTGAAGGATCTGTGAATCCGGATTTTCGCGACATCGTCGCGGAACTCGTCCGCGCGCACGCCAGGTTCCTGATCGTCGGGGCGCACGCGCTGGGAGTGCACGGCGTACCCCGCGCCACGGCCGACCTCGACCTCTGGATCGAGCGCTCACCAGAGAACGTGGATCGCGTCTGGCGGGCGTTGATCGCCTTCGGCGCCCCGATGGATGCGTTGGGAATCCATCCATCGGATCTCACTCGCCCGGATATCGTTGCGCAGTTCGGATTGCCACCGTATCGCATCGACATCCTGACCGGCGTCAGCGGCCTGACGTTCGACGAGGCGTGGGACGGACGGATTGAGGAGATGTTCGACGACGTGCGTGCGCCATTCATCGGGCGCGACGCGTTCATCGTTAACAAACGCGCCAGCGGCCACACGAAAGACCTCGCTGATCTCGAGGCACTCGGCGAGGCCTGACGTGACCGAGGGCGCAACTGCCGTCGAGAATCCGCGCAATAGCGCTCCGAAAGTGGGGGCAACACTCACATCGCCCCCACCGCCCGCCACACCGCCTCCTTCCCCTCGGCCGCCAGGATCTGACGCGCCAGCGACGAGGGGCTCGCCCGGCACTGCCCCCACTGAAAGTGCGGATAGTCGGGCTTCGAGAAATGCCCACCCCACTTGCAGCCGTTGGCGAGAAAGATCTCCGCAACAGACGCGAACCACGAGGGCGGCACGCCCCACTCACGCGAACGCGAAATGACGTCCACCGCGAACCCGTACCCGTGCCAGCTCGTAAGGCTCGTCGACGAGTTCGTCACGGGATCATGCGGCGGCTTGATCGTCCGCCCGCGCGAGTAGTAGAGCCGCTGGAGGTCATCCGAACGCAGCCCTTCGTACACGAACGCGTCGAAGCCACTCAGGTTGCACTGCGTAACGGCGGCCTGCACCGCGGCGGCGAACTGCGGCGCCAGCTCGCTCATGTCGCGGTTGACGAGAAGGCCAGAGCTCATAGCACACCTTCCGTGCTTCCGTCCCTCCACGTGTTCGGCTCGACGTGCTCCTCTACGGCGGCGGCAGCCGGCGACCTCTCGCTCGCACTCGGGATCCCTCCGTGCGAGCGCCGACTCACGGCCGCCGCGCCGAGCTTCGCCGGTTTACCGCCGCCGGATCCATCCTCGGATCCCTCCTCGGGACTCTTCTCATGAGGCTTCACGGTGGAGCGGATCACCATGACCTTGTTCAACAAGTCGAACCAGAACGGCGCGCCGAATGAGATGGCGAGCGCCGTCGGCGTTCAGCACGGTGGAATCCTTCGCAATCACGCCAGCTTGCGCGACGAGAACGTCGCGCGCCGTCTTGTCGTGATACAGGAAACGCGCGATGCGAATGGGGTTCACGTTGGCAGCGATCGCAATCAGGAGCCCCAGTACCAGCAGCACGCGATGCGTATGTCGCTTGTAGCGTCCGGAAACGCGGTCCATCGCGCTGTCGTACCACGCCTCGATGCTCGCCTGCGCGCGCGAGAGATCGTCACCGGCCGTGTCGAGCGACGCCAACACCACGCGCTGCACACCGGTATTGCCGAGCGAATCCACCCCTCGGCGCAGGTTCAGCAGGTTGATTGGAGGGGACGCCGACGACGCATCCACGTCCGTGCCGTTCTTCGCCCGTCCGCGCACGACCTCGTCCATCAGGGCGAGCGCAAAGTTCGACGCCGGGATGTACGACGGAAGATTGCTGGCCTTTCCGGCTTCGTACTGTCCCGAGTAGAGCGCATTCACCAGCGGATGCCGGTAGATCCGCTGCGCGAGGTCACCTGAGGAGGGCGCGGACGTTGGGGTCGCGTGAAGAAGCTCGCGCATGCCCGCCTCCAGCTCCTTCGCCCGCCGCTTCAGCACCAACTCCACCACCTCACGCAGCGACGACGCGACGAGGCTGAAGATCAGGAAGACGAGAACGAGGCCGACTGCGGTGTCGAGAATTGCGGAGCCGAACATCCTGTTCTCCGGGAAGGAGGAAGACGCGGCGAGGCGAAGTCAGCAGTGCCCAGGAAAGCTGAGGCGTCACTGGGCCTCGTCAAGCACCAGATGTGGTTTTCCTGAGCGCAACTGAGTCGTCCTATGGTGGTGCTCGGTTGCCCTCGGACGGGCACGACCCCTGCCTTCTCCAGCGCCATTCCAGCCGACAGGGAGGATTCCATGCGTGAATTCACCGACAGCGACAACGTGGAATGGCGAGTTTGGGACGTAACCCCGGCCCACCTCCACCCGGTGACCCGCGGCGAGGACTACCTCGGCAACCTCCAGGACGGCTGGCTCGCCTTCCAATCGGACCACGAGAACCGCCGGCTCGAGGCCCCCTATCCCTCGAACTGGGAGACGTTCTCGCTCGCGCAGCTGGAAGAGCTCTGCCAACTGGCGACACCGGTCACGAAGCGAAAGCCGACGTCACCCAGCGGCGAACGCCGCGCCATGACGGCAATCCAGGCCGAACATGACCGCGAGACGGAGTCCAACATGGATAGCCGTCGCACCTTCATGAGCCCGGGGGGACGCGAATGGACGGTTCGCATCCACGAATGCCTCGACCTCGGCGGCGCTGAACAGAAGGTGCTCCGGTTCACCGCGGGTGACATCGTTGTGGAGCTCAAGCAATGGCCCGAGAGTTGGCGCGATGCCTCCACGCTCGAGTATGCCGTGATGATGCTCGACGCCGAACCGCCCCGCCGCCGAGAAAAGGGTGAGGGTCCGCAGCGTCGGCAAGAGGATCGTCCCGAGCTCACCTGACCGCGCGGCGCGGAGGATTGGGCGAGGTAATTGCCCTCCGCTCGTCCACATGCTCCGTACTACTGACCGCGGCCTCCACTGCCCGGCCGCCGAC
>JBKJMP010000564.1:0-6954 GCA_046596395.1 Gemmatimonadaceae bacterium | reverse complement strand
GAACTGCGGGTACAGCCCGCAGTTCCATCGCCGCGAGGCAGACGTCTACTCGAACCTCGCGTACCTGTTCGAGCGCCGGTACTGGACCGCGCTACCGATTCACAACGTCCCGAACCGATATCTCACGCCGCGGTCCTGACGATCTTCAGTTCGCTCCATCCGGCGGGACCGCCAGCTGCATGAGCTCGTTCGTCAGCTCCGTTCCGCGTCGCGACGCGCGGAGAATCACGTCGATGTCGAGTAGCATCTGTGCGGCGTCGATTGGTGCCGGCGGTTCGGCCGTGAGCGCCTCGCGAATCAGCGTTGCGTACCCCGTGATCGGAGTGAAGACGTTGTTCAAGCCATGCGCCAGGTCGAATGCTCGCTTTGGAGTGAGCTTCGCACGATCGCTCCCACCCTCCGGCGTCTCGTCGGCCGGGCTCGCCCCTGAGCCGGTCACAGGCGAATCGCGCGATACGTCGCTCGTCGCATCAGGTCAGCCCGGCGCGCCAAGTGCGCCCGAGGTCGGGTTCCGCGCCCGCTGCGTTGCATCACGGATTGCTGCCAGCAGTTCCTGCTTCGAGTAGGGCTTGAACAGGATCCACTCCGCTCCCGACGACTTGCGTGCAGTCGCTAGCGTGATCGGATCGTTGCGACCCGTGAGAATGATGCTCGGTGTGTCAGGGGCAATTCGCTTCGCCTCGTGCAGGAAGGTCACGCCGTATATCCCCGGCATCTGCAAGTCGCTGATGATCGCGTCGAAGCGCGTGCCCGCATTCAGCATCGCGAGCGCACTCTCGCCATCACACGCCGTTAGAACCTCGTACTCGGTCCCCAGGTGCCGTTGCAACAGGGCCAGTAAGTCGGGGTTGTCGTCCACGCACAGCAGGCGCATGCGTGTAGAGGCACCCGCCTCGACAGCACCTGGATTCGGCCGAAGATGCTCCCGCACGCCGCGGACGATGGATCGCAGTGTACCGCCGAAGCTCGCTCCTTCGTTGTTCATTCAGTCTCCCGTGGGGTTTGAGGCTGTTACCCGCATGGGAGTATCGGCCGCCGGCGCAAAATTCCTTAGCAGACGTCTGCTCCGGCCTGCTTATGCGGGTGACTGGCCTTGAATCCCCATCACCTTGAATCCACTGGCGCGCGATGCGAGCGCCAGCGCCCGATCGTGGGTTGCGATGACCAGGTTCTCCCGGCGCCACTCGCGCCAGAGGTCGGCTGTCGCGAGATGAATGGCATCGAGGGTGCCGAGTGGCGCCGGCATCGGTTGGGACGCGCGGCGCATGACCGCGCTCGATAGCTCGACGACCTCGATCCCAGCCATGATGCGATAGATGGCTTCGCGTCCACTCGCGCCCTCCTCCCCAGTGAGCTCACCGAGCAGGCGAAGGCGATCCATGGTGCGAAGGCACTCGACTTCTGCCAGATCACTCGCCACGCCTCGCGAGATCGACTCCCACTCAGCCAGCCTGCCGGGTTGGCCCAGCACCACGCGCAGGATGACCGAGGAGTCGAGGTACGCGATCACTCGTCCGCGCGGCGGTCGTCGAGGAGGAGCTCCACCGGGTCGGTCCGCAGCCTGGCGGGCGGCGGCAGGGGGATGTCGCCGAGGCTACGATACGAGGCAACCGGCTCGCGGACGACGAGCGGGGTCCGCTCGATGAAGGGCACGACGCGAGCGATGGGGCGATCCCTGTCCATGATGGTCAGGTCATGCCCCTTCCGCACCGCGCGGAGGTATTCGCTGAGCCGAGCCTTCAGTTCGGCAACGCCCACGGCTGTCATGGTCATATGATAGTCATATATGGTCATGGGCGGTAGGGGTTAGGCGGTGGCGTCGATGACAGGGATACCGTACGCGGCGAGTTGCCGGTCTGCCGTGAGGAGTGTGAGTCCCTCGATGCGCGCCTGTGCAACCAGCATCCGGTCGAACGGATCGCGGTGGAGCGGCGGCAGGTGCCTTACGTCCTCGGCGTGCGCCACCTCGACCGGCAGCGCCAGGAAGCCGGATTCCGCGAGCGCTGCTCCAACGTCTGCGCTCGCGGGAAGGGTGAGCTTTCCCAAGGTGACCTTGATGGCGATCTCCCACACCGACGCGGCACTGAATCGTACTTCTGACGCGTGTTGGAGCATCCGCCGAGCTTCGCTGCCGAGTCGCTCGTGATCTGCCTGCCACCAGAGCCAGACATGCGTGTCGAGGAGTAATCGGCGCGATACTGGCTCTGTGCTAGTTTGATGACGGCGCGACAACCTCACTCCGTGTCGCCCTCGAAGGCAGCCAACATGTCCGGGGGCAACGGCGCATCGAAGTCGGCGGCGATGGCCATGCGTCCGGCCCATTGGCCCGCCACGCGCTGTTCGTGCACTGCCCGCAACGGGACGAGCCGAGCCGTTGGCACGCCAGCCTTGGCGATGATGATCTCCTCTCCCGCTCCCGCGCGATCGACGAGCTCGGAGAGACGCGTCTTGGCGTCGTAAATGTTGACCGGCTTTGCCACGCGCTGCCTCCTGTTCGGGACAACGCGAAAACTAAGACGGTTGGTCAAGTTGGTCAAGATGCCTCCCGGGCCGGGTCTGGTGTACGGCCATGAGTCTCGCACCTGCGACGGTGACCGGCGTCATCGTTTCCTCGCAGTCCGGCGCGCTCGAGCGCAGGCCGAACCGACCTACGTCGTTCCGCCGATGCGCTGGCCCATGCGGAGTACCTGCCCCGCCGAGAGCGGCTCGATCTCGCCGCCGTCGCGTGAGACGACGAGAATGACCGTCGAGCCAAACTCGAAATGACCGAGCGGGTCGCCCGCGCGAACGGCGAGAGGGGGATCGTAGGTGCGGCGCTGCACGTCGCGGCGGCGCGCGTTCGTGTGGAGGTCGTCGAACACGAGCCGGGTCATTCCCACCATCGTTGCGCCGACGAGCACGATCGCCGCCATGCCGCCGTTCGAGAGCTGCATGGTGACGACGATCCGTTCGTTCACGGCGAAGAGGTCGGCCACGTGCGTTACCGCATGGACGTTCACGGGCCACAGCTCGCCGGGGATATACGTCGCCGACGTGATCTCGCCATCCACCGGAATGTGGAAGCGATGGTAGTCGCGCGGCGCGAGGTAGAGCGTCGCGAAGGTGCCGCCGTCCATCCGGTGGGCCAGCGATTCGTTCCCGAGCAGGCCAACGAGCGAATAGTCGCGCCCCTTCGCCTGGATCAGTGTGCCGTCCACGATTGGGCCCGATGCGCCGACGGCCGCATCCGCCAGCGACACAATCCCGCCTTCGGCCACTGGCCGTAGACCAGGCTTGAGGGCCCGCGTGAAGAACGCGTTGACGGTCGGGTATGCGGACAGGGACAGCTCCGCCTCCTCGGCTACCGCGCCAAAGATCCGGCAGTAGCCGCGATAGACCGCCGGGCGCATGCTCACGGGCACGGGAATGTTGGCGATGCCACCGGCCATCCGGCTCATCAGGTGCTTGGGCATGATCGCCAGCAGTGCGATGAGGAAGCGACCAGGAGAGATCATGTGCCGGCGAACGGGTGCAGGGGGTTGAGCGCCAATGGTCTACCGTAATAGGCACGCGCCGTACCGGAGCGTCGGCAGGGCCAAGCGTGAAGACAGAAGGTATCGCGTCCCGCGTGAGCGAGCCCCATGTTGATGGCGGGTTCGATTTGCCGCCCTGCAGTTCCCTCCCGCGCGGCCCCATGATCGCTCGTCTCACGGCTGCACTCCACGACCGGTACTGCATCGAGCGGGAACTGGGCCAGGGCGGGATGGCCACCGTCTATCTCGTGCGCGTTCGCGGTCGGCAGGCGCGAGGCAGCGGGGGTTCGCATCGTGGTGATGCAGCGATGGCTCGACCAGTTCCGGCGCGGACTGCAGTCGGCGCGATGGGCGGTCGTGACTGCGTCCTACAGGACGAGACTCGCCGACAACTGGAACGCGCGGCCATCGCTCGGCCACACCCCCGGACCGGGGTAGAAAGCCGGACGCTTCGTGAAATACCGCTTGTCCAGCGCGTTGCTCATTGCTGCCTGAACCCGCAGGCGTCCGAGCAGCACTGACCCGTTGAGGTCGAGCAGGCCATAGCTCGGCACCTCACCGACGGCGCCCGACGTGGACGGCGTGACCGTGTTCAGCGGGTCGGCAAAGGTGCGAGCGGTGTAGCTCACGAGTGCCGACGCTGACACACGACGCTGCGTAGCTGTAACCCCGTTCCGGCTGATCCACTCCGGCACCGACTCGACGCGATTGCCCGTGACGTCAACGTTGCGGCCGCCGAACGACACTGACCCCGCACGGTAGAACGCGCCGAACCACGATGTCGCCGAGAAGGCACGGAGGCCGAACGCGTCGCTCGTCACGACTGGGAGATCGACGCGCGCCTCGACCCCCTTCGTCAGCGTCGATCCGACATTCGTCTTGAAGAGATACGACGCGCCGGCCGCGTCGGTGCGAAGGATGCTACCGAACCGGTTGTCGTATCGCATGAGGAATGCGGAGACGTCATACGACGCGCCGCCCCATCCCGATCCGCGCACGCCGAAGTCGCCCGTCCATCCCTTGGCGTCGCGGATGTTCGGGTCGGTCTGCTCGAGTGCGTTCTCGGGGAGGATGTCCTTGAGGATCATCGGGCGGTACGCCTGGCTCCATCCGCCGTACCACTCCATCAGTGCCGTCTGCCTGAACTCCGCACGCACGCCGACCAGCGGGAAGACATGATCGATGGTCCGCGGCGTGCCGGACGGATCGTAGTACGAGAGATAGCCGTCCATCCGCGTGCGTCCGTTCTCGAACCGCGCGCCGGGCACGATCGTGAAGCGCGGAGTCACTCGCATGATACTCTCGACATACGCCGCGATGGCCTTCGTGCGGTAGTGGAGGTCGCGGCCGAACGTTCCCGACGCCAGCGAGAGGTCGTAGCCGGTCCCGTTGGTGCCACGTCCCTGCTGCCGGCGGCGCGTGTCATTGAACGAGTAGGCGAGCCCCGTCGCGAGCGTGGAGCGCATGCTGCCGAGCATCAGGTCGCGCGTTGCGCGCACTTCGACGGTCCTGCTGCGGAAATTGTCGATGTCCACGACGCGCGACGCAAATGCACCTTGCGCATTCGGTGCATCGGCAACGGTGGCAAACCCCAGGAACTGCACGCTGCTCCGGTCACCGAACACGCCGGACACGCGCGCCAGCACGCGCGTGCTGCTGTCCGGATGCCAGTCGAGGGACACGGCCGGAATGATGATGTCGGGGCTGAACCAGTTGCGCGATCGCGTTGCCGTGCGGGAATCAGTGGCGAACATGGCATCGGTGAGCGGACCGGGAATCCGGTGGCGATACGTCGAGCGGCCCACCTGTGCGCGGACGGTGACGTCGCTCGAAGCATCGAACGAGGCCGAGAGGTACTGGGCGGACGATGTCGATTGCGAGACGTCGCGGTATCCGTCCTCGCGGCGGGCACTCGCGTATCCATAGTAGGTGATCGGTCCCGCACGGCCGCCCACCGAGTTAAAGGTGCTGAGCAGGTTGAACGACCCAACGGTGTTGATGCTCTCGAGCGTCGCCACGCGCGTGGTGTCCGGCGTCTTCGTGACGTAATCCACGAGCCCACCGAACTGCGAACCGTATTGAAGCGCCGCAGTGCCGCGCACCAGCACGATGCGCTGGATCGCTTCCATCGGTGGCGAGTAGTGGCTGGCCGGATACCCGTACAGGTCGGAGTTCAGGAGCACGCCGTCCTGGCGGACATTCATCTCCCACGAGCGATGCGCATCCAATCCGCGCGTCGAGACGTTCACCTGGTTGCCCGCTCCGTCCATGTCGTAGACGAAGAGCCCGGGCACCTTCGCGAAGATCTGGCGCGGCACCTTCTCGGCGAGGTTGGCGTCGCTGCCGCCGAGCTCGAGAACTTCCGACTTCGCACCCGCGAGGACCATCGCGCCAAGGACGTCGGGCGCGATGCTCACTGCGCCTGCCGGCATCCGTTCCGAAATCACCACGCGGTCCAGCTCGCGAGCGCCCGGATCCATCCGAAAGGATGCACGCGTCGTCGCGCCTGCGCGCACGGTGATCGTGGTGTCCACGTTGATGAAGCCCACTGCGCGAACCGTGATCCGTCGTTCGCCGGCGGAAACGGAGTCGAGAAGGAAGGTGCCGTCGCCGGTGGTGGTCACCGATCGGGCGAGGCCGACGAGGACAACCACTGCGGTGCGTACCGGTGCGCCGCGGGCATCGCGCACGTCGCCTTCGATGCGGCCGACCTGCTGTGCGTGCGCGGTGCTGGCGAGCAAGAGCGCTGTGGAGACCAGGAGGAGCGTTCGTCTGGCGAGAGTCATTCGGTACGATAGGCATCCCGCGCGGCGTGCGCCAGCCGCTCCGGCGTGCTTCACACGTGTGGCATTCGTCAACTCACATCGTAGCTTTCAACTCATGAGCACCCCGGAAGTTCGCGTCGCCTACCCGGCATGGGTCGCCGACGTCATCGATTGGAACGCGACCTACGCCACCGACCACGAGCGTATGCGTCTCGCGATCGCGGTGTCGCATGAAAACGTGGAGCGCGAGACGGGTGGTCCGTTCGGCGCCGCGATTTTCGAGGCCGAGTCCGGCCGGCTCGTGAGCGTTGGCATGAACAGCGTCGTCCGCCTCAACAACTGCACGCTGCACGGCGAGATGGTCGCGTTCATGATGGCCCAGCACCGGCTCCGGTCGTTCACGCTGGGCGCGCCCGGCATGCCGGTGCACGAGCTGTTCTCTTCCTGCGAGCCGTGCGCCATGTGCCTCGGCGCTACACTCTGGAGCGGCGTCAAGCGGCTCGTCTATGGCGCGACGCGGGAGGATGCGGCGCGGCTCAACTTCGAGGAGGGCCCCGTTTTTCCGGAGTCGCACCAGTACCTGATCGACCGTGGCATCTCCATCGTGCCCACCGTGCTCCGCGGGGAAGCGCAGGCGGTGCTCGAGGCCTATCGAACCCGGAGCGGGAAGATCTACA
>JBKJMP010000625.1:0-3738 GCA_046596395.1 Gemmatimonadaceae bacterium | reverse complement strand
GCCACACGCCCGTGGAGACGGCGAAACGCTACCTCCGCCCGCGGCTCGACCAGTTGCTGCCACCTGAGCAGCTGCTCGACCTCACGCGCGCAGTCGAGCGCCTCGTGCAGGCCATCCGCGCCGGCGAAACGATCCTCGTTCACGGCGACTACGACGTGGACGGTATGTGCTCCACCACGCTCATGACGCGCGCGCTCCGGCTCCTCGGCGGCCGGGTCGTGCCGTTCATTCCGCAGCGGTTGGTGGACGGCTACGACCTCGGCGAAGCGGGGGTCCGTGCAGCCATGGACGCTGGCGCGACGGTTCTCCTCACTTGCGATTGCGGCACGAGCGCCGTTACGCCCGTCGCCACGCTGCAGGGCGCGGGCATCGACGTCATCATCAGCGATCATCACCTGCCTGGTGGTGACCTGCCCAATGCATTCGCGGTGCTGAACCCGAAGCGCCCGGGCTGCGAGTCGGAGGACAAGGACCTCGCCGCCGTCGGTGTCGCGTTCAAGCTCGCTCTCGCCGTTACGCGCGCGATGCACGGCAATGAGAACCAGGTCTACGGTATGATCGACCTCGTCGCGCTCGCGACGATTGCCGACGTTGCGCCCCTGCGCGGTGAGAACCGCGTGTTCGCCCGCTACGGCCTCCGCATGCTCGCCGAGACGAAGAACCTCGGCCTGCGCGCCCTGATGCGCGCCGCCGGGGTGGACGTGAAGTCGCTCACCGCCGGCCGCGTGGGGTTCATCCTCGCGCCGCGGTTGAATGCGGTGGGTCGCCTCGGACGAGCCCTGCGCGGTGTGGAGCTACTGATGGCGACCTCCGAGCACGAGGCGAACACCATCGCCCGTGAGCTCGAGGAGCTCAATGCGAAACGGCAGGAGATCGATCGCGCGGTCCTCAAGGAGGCCCGCGAGCGTGTTCTCTCCTTGGATATGGACGAGACATATGGCATCGTGCTCGCCCAGGACGGCTGGCATCCCGGCGTCATCGGGATCGTCGCGTCGCGGCTCGTCGAGGAGTTCGGCCGGCCGACGGTGCTCATCGGCCTCGAGGGCGACGAGGGGAAGGGCAGTGGCCGATCCATCTCGCGCTTCGACCTGCATCACGGCATCGGCACGTGCCGGCACCTGCTCAAGCGCTTCGGTGGACACCGCAGCGCCGCCGGCGTCACGATCGCGCGGGAGCACGTCGACGAGTTCGCGCGCTGCTTCAACGAGAGCGTGCGCGCGAAGCTCACGCTCGACGACCTCGTCCCCGAGCTGCGCGTCGACATGGAAGTCGCGATGGCCGACATCACGCCGGAGCTGGAGGCGCTCATGCGACACCTCGAGCCCTGCGGCATGGGCAACCCCGCTCCCATGCTCGTGACGCGCGGCGTCCGGCTCACCGCGCCCCCGCGCGTGGTCGGACCAGGGGGACTGAAGCTCCGGCTCGACACTGGCGGGCGCGATCCGCTCGAGGCCATCGGGTGGTCCCTCGGTGCACGCATCGCCGAGATCGACATCAACCGCCCCATCGACATCGCGTACCGGCTCGAGCGCGACGAGTACAACGGCGTGTCGCGCCTTCAGGCGAAGCTCGCCGACTTCCGCGTCGTCTAGGAATGCGCATCGTCTCGGGACGGTGGCGCGGGCGGCGTCTGGTCGTGCCTGCCGGTGACGTCGTCCGTCCTACCGCCGACCGCGTCCGCGAGGCGTGGATGAGCATCGTGAGCCCGTGGCTACCCGAGGCCCGCGTTCTCGACCTCTACGCCGGCTCGGGTGCCCTCGGCATCGAGGCGCTGTCGCGCGGCGCGGCGAGCGTGGATTTCGTCGAGAGCGCACGCGTGAGTCTGGATGCAATCGGCACGAACCTCGCGGCGGTGGGCGCGGGCGACGAGGCAAAGGTGCACCGCACCGATGCCTTGAAGTATCTCGATGGCCTCGCGGAGCACGCGTACGACGTGGCGTTCGCCGACCCGCCGTATGATGGCGGCATTTCCGTCGCGGTCGCGGAACGCTGGCTCGCCGTCCCGTTCGCTGCCATCCTCGGCATCGAGCATCGCGCGTTCGAGCGGATGCCCGACGGAGGCGACAAACGTCGCTACGGGGGCACCGCGATCACTTTCTACCGAGCACCGTGACGCGCCGCGTTGCGCTTTCGTCCACCCCCGTCGATTCTTAGCGCGTGCCGAACTCCCGCATTGCCATCTACGCAGGCAGCTTCGATCCGATCACGCGGGGCCACGAGGATCTCGTGCACCGCAGCCTCGAGTTCGTTGACACGCTCATCGTGGCCGTCGCCAATAATTCCACCAAGGCGCCGCTCTTCAGCATCGACGAGCGCGTGGCCCTCATTCAGTCGTCCGTTGGCGGCACGCCAGGCATCGAGGTGCGGTCCTTCGGCGGGCTGCTCGTGGATTTCGCGCGCGACGTCGGCGCTTCCCTCCTCATTCGCGGCCTTCGTGCCGTGAGCGACTTCGAGTACGAGTACCAGATGGCCCTGATGAACCGCCACCTGTCGCCCAGCCTGGAAACGGTGTTCATGGTGCCGTCGCTCGACACCACGTACATCAGCGCGAGTCTCGTGCGCGAGGTCGCGCGATTCGGCGGTGATGTTCACGACCTCGTGCATCCCACCGTCGCCGACGCCCTGCGCGCGAAATACCCGGCCACGTGAGCTTTCTCGAATCGCTGCACGCGCGCGCCGCGAGCCGGCCGCGCCGTATCCTGTTCCCCGAGGCTGCCGACCCGCGCACGCGCGAGGCGGTCCTTGCGCTGAAGGCGGCCAGCGTCGTCGAGCCAGTGCTCGTGGGTACGGCCGCCAACGCGGTGCACGGGGTCGAGCTGATCGACGTGAGCGACCCAACGCTCTCCGCCGAGGTGGCCGCGCAGATTCTCGCCATTCGGGGGCCGAAAGGCATGACGGCAGCGGAAGCACAGGACAATGCCGTCAAGCCGCTCCTCGTCGCCGACGCGCTCGTGAGATGGGGACGCGCGGACGGCTGCGTGGCGGGCGCCGTCCATACGTCGTCCGAGGTGATCCGCGCCGCGCTCTGGCTCATCGGGCCCGCTGAGAAGGTCCGCACGATCTCGAGTGCTTTCTATATGGTTGTCCCCCCGTTTCGGGGTGGCGACGGCGAGGTGTTGACCTTCACGGACTGCGCCGTGGTCAGGCGCCCCGTGGCCAGCCAGCTGGCAGATATCGCCCTCGCCGCCGCCCGTGATCGACGGCGCATCGTCGGCGACGAGCCGCGCGTCGCGTTCCTGTCATTCAGTACGCGGGGCAGCGGTAAGGGGGAGAGCGTGGAGCGCATTCGCGCTGCGATGGCGGAATTACGGGTGTCCGCGCCCGAGCTCGCCGTGGACGGAGAATTGCAAGGAGACGCTGCGCTCATCGAATCCGTCGCGGCGCGAAAATCGCCTGACAGCACCGTCGCTGGGCGGGCGAATGTCCTCGTCTTCCCCGATCTCGATTCAGGAAACATCGCGTACAAGCTGGTGCAGCGGCTGGCGCCGGCGCAGGCCATCGGACCCATTCTCCAGGGAATGCGCTTTCCGGTCAACGATCTCTCGCGCGGAGCAAGCGCGGAAGACATCTTCAATGTGGCCGCCGTGACCGCCCTGCAGGCGGATGACGGTTCGGCCATCTTACCAAACGGGTTCCGTCAGGAGACAGGCACATGAGCTTTTCGATCAAACAGCAGGGGGAAATCGTCGTGGTGGATGTCGAAGGACAGCTCATCGTGGGGAACCGCCAGGAGCTCAA
>JBKJMP010000513.1:0-5806 GCA_046596395.1 Gemmatimonadaceae bacterium | reverse complement strand
CACGGGACGCGTGCGGCGTGCGGCGAACGGTTGCGTGAGGCGGATTGCGCACGAACGGCGGTATACGGTTCTCGGTAGGATGCGTTCCGCAATCGCCATCCGTCCGCCGCACGCCGCCCGCGTTCCGAGGCGCGACCGCGTCCCGCGTCCCGTCCGCCGCCCGCGCCCCGAGGCGCGACCGCGTCCCGCGTCCCGTCCGCCGCCCGCGTTCCGAGGCGCGACCGCGTCCCGCGTTCCGAGGCGCGACCGCGTCCCGCGTTCCGAGGCGGTTCCTTCGCTCCGCTATAGAATTCCGCGAATAACCAGCAAGCTCAAGCCAATCAACAGGATCATCGATAGCCCCACGGTGAGCACGACTGGCCGTCCCACTCGCGTGATCGCCCGAATGTCCACGCCGAGTCCCAGCGCGGCCATCGCGCCGATGGTGAGCCAGCCTGAGACCGTCCTCGAGAAGTCGGAGACGGCAGTGGGCATCGCGCCGAGCGACCTGAGGACGGCGAGAATCAGAAAGCCGACAATGAACCACGGCACGAACCCGGTGGTGCCGGCAGTTGGGCTCGCACCTCGACGCTCGCCCCGGTGCACGAGTGCGAAGAAGAGGACCACTGGGCCAAGCATCAGCACACGGACGAGCTTGACGAGCGTGCCAACTTGCCCGGACAGCGCACTCACGGGAAATGCGGCGGCGAGAACTTGTGGCACCGCGTAAACCGTGAGTCCAGCGAGCACACCATACTGATAGTGGTCCAGCGCGAGGGGCACTAGCACGGCGGGCAGGGCCACCACGACGACTACGCCGAGGATCGCCGTAAACGCGATCGCGGAGGCGACCTCGTCTCGCTCGGCGCCAATGACGGGCGCGACGGCGGCGATGGCCGAGTTGCCGCAGATGGAGTTGCCGCAGGCAACGAGGATCGCGTGCTTCGACGTGAGTCCCATCATGCGTCCGATTCCATAGCTGCCAGCAAGCGCGAGAATGACGACGACCGGGATGGCAATCGCGAGCGCAGGGCCCGCGCTGACGAGCAGTGGCAGGTCAACGGATGCGCCGAGGAGGAATACGGCAACCTCGAGGACCTCCTTCGCCGCGAACTCGATGCCGGGCTCGTAGCGTTCGGATGGTTTCCAGAACGCGCGCACGAGCATCCCGAGCAGGATGGCCACGACGAGTGCCTCCACGACCGCGCGTCCGAAAGCAAGCGTCTCCAGCCGCGCGATCCCGAGGGACGCGAGACCGACGGTAATGGCCAGCGCGATGCCGGGCAGGAGACGCATGCCGAGTGATAAGGGGTGGTGAGCAGCAACAAGGCGCGTTGGTCATCCCGAGCTCGACGCCGCGGGAACGATAATTACACGGCGCTCACACAGGCGACCCTCGGTGGAGCCCGATTCGATGCGTGCGCGCTGCGGTCGTCAGTCGCCCGGCAGCATCACCCACACAGCGGGACGACCGACGTTGCAGTGCACGGCGCGTGAAAGCCCGCCGAGTCCCGCCCAGCTGAGAAAGAGCATCATTCGAGTGGCGTGCCAGGACCCCGTCGCCAGTGATCCCGCATCGGCAGCATCGTGCGAGGCGAGTGCGCGCAAGCGGGCACCGCGCGAGGGCACTGGATGAAAAATCATCTCGACACCGGCGCTCCGTTCGGCCTCGTCGTCCTGCCACCGGTCGAGCCGCGTGATGGTCTCGGACACCAGCGCCGCGTCGTGCGCGCGACTGGCATCCAGGTCGGCGCTCAAGACGGCCGGACGCGAAATCGTCGGCAGCACCAGCGCGCCGAGGAACGACCAGAGTGTGAACCACGCCATGGTGCTCACGAAGCCCGCCGCCGTCACCAGGTCGGCGTGCGGCGCGCTCGATGCGAGCGTGAAGCCGAGCGTGTTCCATGCCAGCGCCACCAGCACGCCGCGGCGCCTGAGACCAAGGGCGACTACCGCGCGGCGACGTGACAGCGCGACGACCAGCTGTTGCGCGCTGAGCTCGTTGACCCAGTGTGCGGGCACCCAGAGGTGTCCTGCGGCGATGCCGGTCCAGGCACCAACGAACGAAGGCTCGCGCGTCTCGACTTCACGCACGCGGCCCGGCGCGATACCGGCAGCGTTTGCGGCATCGCGCAGGGCCGATGACGGATCGCGGGGGCGCACGCCGCCCACCAGCCGGGCAACGAGTCCCTGCCGACTGAGCAGCACGAGTTGCAGCAGCAGGAAGACCACCAGCGCCGGCGTGTGTCCGACCTGCTGCGCGGATCGCAGGAGCATCGCCGCCGCCAGCGCGAACCAGAGCCATTGCACGGTGACGCCGACTAGCCACGACGCAACCCAGCGCACTGCACCTGGACGTTCACGCACGACGATCGCGCCGCCGATCACGTCGGCCGGCAGCAGCAGGAGTGCATGCAGCATCCACGTCAGGGCGATGCTTGCGAGCGTCGTCGCAAACGTCCGGTCGGCCTGGGGATGGATGAGACGGTGTGGCAGGTCGAAGACGACGGCAGCGGTGCAGAGCACTACCGTCAATCCGACGCCGGCGATGCCGAGCCAGAGTCGCTGTCGGGCGTACGTCATGTGAGATGTGATCGGGACTGGATGTGCGCGTAACTTATGCCGATGCGAGGTGCGCCGTGGTCATGACACGCCCGGCCAGTGCACGGCTGCTGAGCTGGAGTCACGAGCGCACCTTCGGTCGTACTGGCACGAGCGATTCGAAAGCGCCATGATGGGTGACCCCCACCCCACTGGTCATGCGCTTCGCGCCATGTGTCACCGCGTTCGTCGCGCTGGCGAGCGTTCAGCTCGAGATCCCGTCGTCATCGCGCCCGCACACCGCAGCGCTGCCGCTCGCGGTCGCTGAGGACTACCGCCAAGCGGCGGGCACGCGACATGGCGACACGCTCGCCGTCATCCTCGACATCCAGCAGGTGCTATGGAAGCCGTACGGTAATCGCGGAGGCACAGTAACGGCGTACACGTTCGTTGAACGCGGCAAGCAAGTACGCGTGCCCGGGCCCATGCTGCGAATGCCGGCGGGCACGATCGTGCGAGCCACCTTCCGCAATGACTTGTCGCTGCCCATCGCAGTGCTTGGCATGCAGGACCACCCGATGGGTCCCATTCCGGATTCACTCGTCCTCGCGCCGGCAGAAGAAAAGGTGGTGACCTTCAAGACCACGGCGCCTGGTTCCTACTACTACTGGGGCCGCGTGCGTCCTCCCGGTGCGAAGCCGGCCGGACCCGCGGACTTCATTGCCGGAGGCGAGGGCGCAGAGGGCCCATTCGTGGGTGCGCTCATCATCGATCGCGCGGGTGACACTCCTCCGCGCGGCGAGCGGATCATGATGCTCACGCGCTGGTTCGACCGGAACTACGCGAACATCGACACCGCGGGCAGCTGGAAGATCATGGTGAATGGCGGGAGCTGGCCGAACACCGAGCGGCTCGAGTATGCGGTGGGAGACACCGTGCGGTGGCGCGTGCTCAACCCGATGGGGATCTACCACCCCATGCACCTGCACGGCTTCTACTTCGACGTAACGGCGCGCGGGGACATGCGGCTGGACACGCTCTACACCGCGGAGCAGCGGCGGCCCGCCGTCACGGAGTTGATGGCGAGCTTCTCCACGATGTCGCTGGCGTGGGTGCCGGAGCGGCCGGGCAACTGGCTGTTCCATTGCCACCTGATCCGCCACATGGCAATGCCGCAGTACATCCAGGACACGACGGCGGCCGCTGCGCCGAGGCATCACGCGGAAACGGCAGCGAGCCATGCGGAGGACCACATGGCCGGATTGGTGATGGGCGTGCACGTACGCGCGGCCAAGGGCAAGGCAGGTATCGTGGCGCTCGCCCGTGCGACAGGGAACGAGCGCAGCGCGAGCGCGACGCGGCGCATGCGTCTCGTGGCGACCGCCAAGGCAAACGTGTATGGCGACGCGCCCGGGTACGCGTTCATCCTTCAGGACGGCGCACGCGCTCCCGCGGCCGATTCGCTGCGCTTTCCCGGCTCGACGCTCACCCTCACGCGGGGCGAGCCCACGCAGATCACCGTCGTGAACCGAACGGGAGGTCCGCTCGCCGTGCACTGGCATGGCATGGAGATCGAGAGCTGGTACGACGGCGTGGGAGGATGGAGCGGGGCAGGGACGAGCGTGCGGCCCCCGATCGCCGCGGGGGACTCGTTCGCCGTGCGCATGACGCCGCCCCGGTCGGGCACATTCATCTATCACACGCACGACGAAACCGGCGATCAACTTGCGGGTGGGCTGTACGGAGCGCTCGTCGTGATCGAACCGAACACGACGCGCGACACGACCAGCGATCACCTGCTCGTACTCGGCCTCCGTGGCCGCGCGAGCACCGGACTGTTCACGGTGAATGGAGAGCGGCCGCACGCACCGCTCCTGCTGTCGCCTAGCGTACCGAATCGCCTGCGCTTCGTCAGCATCCCGCCGAACGAGCGCATCTTCGTGGAGCTCGTGCGCGCGGATAAGGCGGTGCAGGAATGGATGCCACTCGCCGTCGACGGCGCCGAGCTTCCCGCGCACCAGCGTGGAGCGCGTCCCGCCCGGTTTGTCTCGAGTGCCGGCCAGACGCTGGACGTTCAGGTGCGTCTTGACTCGGCTGCGCTCACGTCGGGGCTGTACGCGCTGCGCTTCCGCACGGTGTTCTATCCGAGTCGGCGCCGCCCGGACACCACGATGATGGCGATTGGCGTGCGGCGCTGAGGGCTAGCTCCCCTTACGCACCACCCGCGTGAGCATCGACCGCGCGTGCCACGGGGCGCCGTACACCTCGCCCAGCGGGGTGCTCGCGCTGCCACCGGCTTCGCAACGCAGATCGCGGATGCGCGAGACATCCACGACGGCGGACCGGTGGATGCGCACGAATGATTCCTGCACGAAGGTGTCGCGCTGGCGCCCTGATACCTTTGCTACATGGCTCTCCTGGCAATGCAGGACGTGGAAATCGCGTTTGGTGGACCGCCGTTGCTCGATCGCGCGAACCTCGCGATCGAGCGCGGCGAGCGCGTGTGCCTGCTCGGCCGCAACGGCGCGGGCAAGAGTACGCTCATGCAGCTGCTCGATGGCTCGCTGAAACCCGACAGCGGCGACATCGTGCGCCAGACCGGCGTAACGGTCAGCCGACTCGAGCAACAGATTCCCAAAGGCGTGGACGGGACGATCTTCGACGTCGTCGCCGCGGGGCTCGGCGACGCGGGCCTCCTGCTCGCGAAGTACCACCAGGCGAGCCATGACGTCGGCATCGCAGCGAGTGACGCCGCGCTGCGCGAGCTGGACCGGCTGCATCACGCACTCGACGCGGCGAATGCCTGGCAGATCCAGCAGCGCGTGGACATGGTGCTCGAACACCTGTCGCTCGATCCCGACGCGCCGTTCGCGGCGGCGTCGGGAGGACGCAAGCGACAGACACTCCTCGCGCGCGCACTCGTGCGGCAGCCCGATGTGCTGCTCCTCGATGAGCCGACGAATCATCTCGACATCGCCGCCGTCGAGTGGATGGAAGACTACCTGCGCGACCTCGGTGCGACGATGCTGTTCGTCACACACGATCGTGCGTTCCTCCGCCGGCTCGCGACGCGCATCGTCGAGCTCGACCGCGGTCGCCTCGTTGACTGGGGCGGCAGCTACGACGAGTACCTCGTGCGCAAGGAACAGGCACTCGACGTCGAGGCGCGTGAGTGGGGCGAGTTCGACAAGAAGCTGGCGAAGGAGGAGGTCTGGATCAGGACAGGTATTCAGGCGCGGCGCACACGCAACGAGGGGCGAGTGCGGTCGCTCGAGGCGCTGCGCGT
>JBKJMP010000316.1:0-2674 GCA_046596395.1 Gemmatimonadaceae bacterium | reverse complement strand
ATACCGTCCGCCCGTGCACGTCGTCTGCACGAAGGTCTCGGTGAGCATGAGCCAGCGTGCGCCGAGCTTCTTCCACTTCGCGAAGTACTCGCCGCCGACTCGAATCGGGCTCTCGGGACCTGACCACGCACCCGTCCATCGTCCGCTCTCCCCAGCCTGACCCCACGTCGTGTTCACCGTGATCGCGCGCGGTGTGCGCACGAACACGAGGCCGGGCCGGCTCGCGAACAATCCTGCGAAGTTCGCGCGCGCCGCATCGCGGCCGATCGTCCGGCTGTTGCCGGACGACACGCCAACGTAGTCCGGATGCATCAGGCGAACGACGCCTTCCGTATCATGAACGGCGATCGCGCGATTGGACTGGCGTCGCGCAGCGCGAATCGCCGCTTCGTCCGCGTTCGATGGCGGACCTTGCGCAGCGGCTGCGAACGATGCCGCAAGCACGAGCGCGAAAGCGCTGATTGCCGTGCGACGTTGCATGATCGGGTGCGAACGGGAGCGACGGATGATGATCTCGCCGGCGGCGACGCTGCTCGCGAAGCCCGCCCAGAGCGAGACGAGGAATGCCTCGCGCAGGCTCAGGGTGGTCAACGCACCCACTCCAATGCTGATCACGCGCGTGGTCGCGATGCCGACCGCCACGGCGAACATGCGCGTCATCCACTCGCGGTGCGTCGTCACATCGCGCCGCCGGATGGCGACCCACGCCCGCGCCCCCGCGTAGAAGAACAGCGTGCCGAACACCATGACGGCAGCGGACTCGAGCCAACCGCCGAATGGCATGAACAGCCCGAACATGAACGCGCTCATGCCGGAGATGGCGACCGCCACGAGCAGAACCCGGCCGGTCCACCGATGATATGAGACGTACCGCCGGCGTATACGGTCGGAAAACTGGAACGGCGCCAACAGCAGGATCAGACCTCCCGGGATCACGTGCAGCAGGATGAGTGCGCGGTTCGCTTCATACTTCTTCTCGAACGCGAGCGTGCCGGCTACCATGTCGTCGTAGCGTGGTGTGCCCTGAACAATACCCAGGACGCCCGTCATGGTCTCGACGACAACGCGTTCGATCGCGGTGAATCCCGCCGCGTCGCGCGACTGGTGAAGAACCGCGATGACCGTTCGCTGCACAGCAGCCAGGACGCCCAGCAGACAGAGCACGACGATGACGACGCGTACCGTTGTTGTCACGCGGGTGGACATGCGGCCCAAGGTAGGGTCTGCCAATCATTTACGCGATGCTCCGCCGGCCGTGGGGCGAGCTATCGCAGCGTCGGGCGCTCGAGGGTTCATGGTGGGTTGGAGAATCGAGCGAAACTGGCCCACATCCCGCGAACAACCGAGCACGCATGACACTCGCCCGCTATCGATATCCTGCGAGGGCCGGCTGCAGCCGCACCATTGCCCTGACGGCCGTGGCCGCGGCGAGCGCATCATGCGCCTCGGCGAGAGAGGGCATTCCAGCTTCGGGATATCTCGACTTGGGGTACAACGCCATCAGCACCCTGCACGCATCCGCAACGCCGCCGGCCGCGCCGATGCTCCGGGGCATCATGCCGAGAAGAATCGACAGGTCGTGCGTCTTGGGCGGGAAAGCCCGCGTGTGAACGACAAGCAGCGCCTTCAGCCATTTCTCGACCGCAGCATGCGAGTGAAAGCAGACCGCGTCAACGGAGGGATTGACGGAGGCCAGCGACGCCTCGGCAACGTTGATGTCAGAGGCCGCTCTCTCCATCCACATCGCGAGGGAACTCTCGACCCGCCCCCGCTCCCGTACGCGAGCCTGCGACCGCTGCGGCACCGCGCCGGTGCTGAACAGCACTACCCCTTCCCGCGCAATCATCCAGTCCATGAATCCCGGATCATGCTGCCGTCGCAGGTACTCGTCCACGGAACGCCCGAGCACATCCACCGGCAGCGCCAGTGCGCGCAGGACGTCGCACGCCACTCGCCGCGACGCCTCCACCGCATCCGGATCGCGCACCACGATCATCAAGTCGTAGTCGCTGTCGAGCCGCGCCGTCCCCCTCGCCCGGCTCCCGAACAACAGCACGAGCTCCGGCCTCACACGCTCGGCAAGGACGCGCCCGATGGTCCCGAGAATCGGATCCACGAGAAAACTGGTGCCTGCTGACTCCATGGCGTCGATCATAGGCGACCTCCGGCGAGATCCATCCATCTGTCCCGAGACGGACCGAAACGGGACACGATGGCGCCCGCGTCACGCACGCTTGCTGCGCCAGACCAGGTATGCCGGAATCCCCGCCAGCACCACCGCGATGCCCACCAGCGCGCGCGCGGGCTGGCTGATCATCGTATTGAACACGATCGCGAACGAGGCCAACACGAACAGCGCCGGCGTCACCGGATACCCAGGCACCCGAAACGGCCGAACCATATCAGGGAACCGCCGCCGGTACACGAAGATGCTCATCGCTCCCGCGCCGTAGAAAAGCCAGCCTGAGAAGACCACGTACGTCAGCAGTTGCTCGAACGTCCCCGTCGCGGCGAGGAGCGCTGCCCATGCCGAGCCGGCCACGATCGCAAACGCTGGCGTGTGGAAGCGTGGGTGCACCTCGGCCAGCTTGCGGAAGAACAGTCCGTCACGCGCCATGGCGTAGTACAATCGCGGCGCCGTGAGCGTGAGTCCATTCGCCGCACTGAACATCGA
>JBKJMP010000228.1:0-10557 GCA_046596395.1 Gemmatimonadaceae bacterium | reverse complement strand
GCCGCCGCGTCGTACGCGTCGCGCACGAGCAAGTTGACGAAGCGAATGACGGGCGGCTGGTTCGCGAGATCGCGGACGTCGGCCGCGAGCTCGTCGTCCGCTGAGTCCACGCGCGCGAGCTCGATGGACCGGTCGCTGCGCGCGGTCAGGCGTTCGATGAGGCGCTCGAGTTCGTCCTGCGCGACATCCTGTGCCTCGACCCCGAGCCGGTAGGCGAACGCGATGTCGTGCAGGCCGTCCATGAGGGCGCCGGGCGCGGCCGCCACGATGATGACGCCATCACTTCGCTCTCCCATGGGGCAGAGACGATGATGGAGCAGGTAGTCCCGCGTCAGCCCTTCCCCCAGACCAGTCACGGGAGCGAGCGATGTCACAGCGTCGTGTGTTACTGGGGAAAGATTCGTATCCCTCATGCCGCGAGCTAAGGCAATGGGAATGCCGCGTTCCACTCGCCGCGTACTTCGTTCTGTTTACTTCACTTATGGGCTACGACGTCTCACCGGAAGTTTGTGGCGTCACAGGTCTTGCATCCGTTTGTTTCTGTGACGTCACAGTTTTAGCCTCCGCTATTTCCGTGGCGCCACGCGAGTTCGCGGCAGTTTCGGACTGCCGCTGCCTTCTATAGGATGGAGCAACGGTCCACGCGGAGCTCGCGGGCCGCTTTGGCGACGCTCCCGTGGCGACGGACAGCGTCATTGATTTCTGCGTCGCTAAGGGGCAGCGGGCGCGCAGGGAGCTCGCGCAAGTACGCGAGGTTGCCGAAGCAATGCTGGAGGTCGAGAACGGGCGCCTCCTCGGCGTCGAGCAGAATGCGATGCACAGTCGCGTCGAGCTCCCGAAGATTGTGCATCCACGGAGCGCGGCGGAGCGCGTCCATCAGTGCGTCCGCAACAACTGGGCGACGTATGTACCCGCACCCTTGATGACGGGTGCTGACCGCCTCATCGACGAGACGGGGAATGTCCGCGCGGCGTTCTCGCAGAGCGGGAAGGCGCACGCGGAAGACTTGAAGGCGCGCATAGAGGTCGGGCAGGAACGAGCCTTCTTCAACGAGCTCGGACAGCGGACGATTGCATGCGGCGACGACACGTACGTCGATGCGCACGGCTCGGTCTGAACCGACAGGACGCATCTCCCCACTCTCAATGACATTGAGCAGCTTGCGCTGGACACCCAAACCGGCCTTGCCGATCTCGTCGAGAAACAGCGTACCGCCATTCGCGCTCGCAAAGTGACCGGCGCGCGGATATCGCGCATCGGTGAAGGCGCCGCGCACGTGCCCGAACAGTTCCGAACCCGCAAGCGAATCATCGAGAGCCCCGGCGTTCACTGTGTGAAGCGATACGCCGCCCCGCGGCGAGCGCTCGTGGATGTACCGGGCGATCCGCGTCTTACCGGTCCCGGACTCGCCCTCGAAGAGGATTGGAACGGTACGGCTCCGTGCGAGCCGGTCGATCTCTGCGAGCGCGCGCTGAAAGCTCACGCTCGCGTATTCTCCATATGTCCTATCGTACCCGCGACCGATGTCGCGCGATTGCGGCCTCGCCGAGACGGCCAGCCGCTCCTCGGGATCCGCTAGCATCGATTGGGACGAAGGGACCATCGGGTGGGGCTGCCTATCTGGCGGCGAAATTACGAAAGCGGCAAGCAATCGCAAATCGACACCAAGACTTTCTTAAGATTTCGCCACACAGGTGGTGGAGGCAGGCAAAAGGGCGCGCATGTCACATGCTCGCCCCTTGTCTGCCCGGTCGAGATTCCTACCCGCGACCTATCGAATCGCTGCATCCCCACGATAGTTGTCACCCAACAGATGCTCCGCGAAGTACTCCAGGATCATCCGTGTGAAGTACGGCTGCATGTCCCCATACCCATGCAGCTTGCCGGGAAACACCATGTAGTCGAACCGCTTGTTCGCCTTGATCAGCGCGTTCACCATGCGGACGGTGTTGCCGGGATGGACGTTGGCGTCCATGTCCCCCGTGGTCAGGAGCAGACGCCCCTTGAGGTTCGGCGCGAGCTCGATGTTCGTCGGCACGCGGATCTGGAACGTGCTATCCGCGCCGGTGGTGTCTGCCGGCGATGCGCCGCCGCCTGGCGCGCCGTTGCCGTTCGCCGCCGCGATGCCGCCGGCCCGGCCGCGCGCGGTGGTGTCCTTCTTTACCGGCACGAACTTGAGCCCGTGATTGTTCTCGCTCCAGTTGGCGTTGTAGATGTTGTTGTCGTGGTTGCCGGAGCTCGAGACGCCGACCTTGAAAAAGTCATTGTACGGCGGGAGCATCAGCGCCGCGCCGGTGAGGAAGCCGCCACCGGAGTGGCCGTAGATGCCGACCTTGTCGATGTCGATGAAACTGTGCCGAGCGGCGAGTTGCTCGATGCCGACCTTCTTGTCGGCAAGGGCATAGTCGCGAAGGTTGTAGTAGCCGTAGCGATGATAGGCGAGCGAGCGGAGGGGTGAGCCGCCGCGGTTTCCGATCTGGATGACGATGAAGCCGAGCTGCGCGAGCTGCTGCGGGACGCCGCCGCCGGAGAAGGTGTTGTTCACCGACTCGGTTTGCGGGCCCGGGTACACGTGCGCGATGATGGGATACTTCCGCGTGGAGTCGAAGTCGAACGGCTTCCACATGTTGCCGACGATGTCGGTCACGCCATCGGCGGCCTTGACGACGAACGGCTGCGGCGGCTTCCACCCCATCTCCTTCAAGCGGGACACGTCCATCTTCTCGAGCTGCATCACGACTCGGCCGCTCATGTCGCGAACGACGGTCTCGTACGGGTCGTTGATGTTGGAGTAGTTGTCCACGAAGTAGCGCTTCGTGGGGGAGATCGTCGAGGCGTGATTGAACGCGCCCGGATCGAGCAGGGTGATGCCCGAGCCGTCGGCGTTCACGCGGTACATGTGGCGCATGTACGGATTCTCGCCGGGCTCGCGTCCCTCGCCGGCGACGTACACCAGTCCGCGGACAGAGTCGATGCCGACGATGTTGCCGGCGTGCCACGCGCCGGTGGTGAGGGGACCCTTGAACTTGCCCGTGCTGTCGTAGAGATAGTACTGGCCCCATCCGGAGCGCTCCGACCACCAGATCAAGTCGCCGCCCTTCTTTGTATAGCGGATGGGCTGCGGCTCGAGCGCCGCGTTCTCGAGTGACTCGGTGAAGAGCGTCTTGACGCTGCCGCTCGCGACGTCGACGTCGATCACGTCGAGGTTGCGCTGGAGCCGGTCGCGGCGCACGACGCGCAGCATCTCGCCATTGTGGGGGAAGTGCATGCTCATCAGGCGCTGGTCGCGCCAGCGCCGGATGCCGACCTGTGCGATCTTCTGGGTGCCGCGCTTGAAGACCGAAATCTCCTGCTGCGGGACGTTCTCCTCGCCCGGCATCGCGTAGCGATAGGTGGACTGCGTGGGACGTGGATCGGGGAGCGAGTTGACGAGGTAGAGCTCCTTCACCTTGCGCGAATCGTTGCGCGAGAAGACGAACGCGCGTGAGTCGGGCGACCAGATCACGTTCGGACGTACGCGGGGGTCGCGCGAGCGACGCGTGTCGCCACCCTGCGTTCCGTCGATCTGCTGCTGTTCCTGCTGCTGCTGTTCCTGCTGTTCCACCTGCGCGGTGTCGCGGAACCCGAAGCTGTAGTCCTTCACGCCGTCAGTGCTGATCTGCGTGGTGTCGCCCTTCATCGCGGTGTTGGGCTTCACACCCTCGACCATGAAGAGATTGTGGTTCCGCGCGAACACGAACGACGTGCTGTCGGGGGACCAGTTTCGGAAGTCGTCGTTCTGGCCACCGCCGCCGCCACCACCGCCACCACCGCCACCGCCGCCCTGTCCGCCGCCGCCGGTCTCGCGCTCCTCGTCCTGCGGAATCGAGTCGCGGAGCACCTTGCCGAGGCTGCGGAGGGTTTCCGAGGCGAGAATCCACTCGTAGCGCGTGGAGTCCACGACGAAGCGGATCGCCTTATGGTCCTTCGTGAAGTTGAGCGTCGAGAACGGGAGCGCATTCGCCTCGACGGGCTTGCGCGCGGTCATGGCAAGCGCGGCGGCGAGCTTCTCATGGTTGAAGAGCGGCCGCTTCACGGAGGACATCGGGACGACCAGGGTGAAGCGCGCGCCGTTCTTGTCCTTCCAGTTGTACCACATCGAATCGGTTTTGCCGAGCCAGCGGGGCTGGACCGCGCTGCTGAAGACGACGGTGCGGAGGGCGGGCTGGCTATACCGGTTCGCCAGCGTCCAGTTCGCCCGCACGCGCGGCTCGGCGGGCGTCTGCGCGGGCGCGGCCTGGGCGAATGCGGCGGGCGCGAGGCCGGAGAGGAGTGCGAACGCGAAGAGTCCGCGACTCTGGGTCGCGTGGATGGCGGTCATCTTTTGGGGGAGCATGGGTTTCCATGAACGGCGGCGGGATACGTCTGCTACGGCTCGCGGATTGACATCGTTGCGGTGGGGCGGTCTGGCGGAGGAGGGACGATTGGGTCATAATCCGGCCAATTCTTAGAAAATTCTAAGTATTCAGCGGATATTGGCCGTTTCCGATGGCCTTTGCCAAACATCTGAATTGCGATTGACAGTCGGAAATCGTACACTCTTCTTCCCCACCGGAGTTCCTCGCCCACACGTGCATGCAGCGAATTCGCGCCGCGACAGCCTGCATTGCCCTCGTCACTGACGACGACTCCATCGCCGACCACCTCCTGGCGACGGTGGCCGACGAGATGACGAGTCTCGCCGTCCATCTCTCGTTCGAGGACCTGATGGCCTCCGTTTCGGCGGCGGTGCCGGATGTTGTCGTTTTCGATGACATCTCGGAGCCGGATGCGGCGTCGCAGATCCGCCAGCTTCGACGGCGGATGCCGAGTCTCCACATCGTGTACGTGCGCGCGCGGGACGAGGCGCGGACGATCGCGCTGCTGCACTGCGGGGCGGACGACGCAATGACCGAGTCGTCGCCGACGATGATCGCACGACTCCAGGCGGCGGCTCGACGCGCGCGCACGGTGAACGCCGGGGCGCGCATCGCCGTGGGCGACATCGTGTTCGACCGGGAATCTCGTCGCGTATGGTGCGCGGGACGCGAAGTGGCGTTGACACCCCACGAGTATGACGTGGTGGACTGTCTGTTCTGGCACGCTCCGACGCCCGTGGGCGTGGATACGCTCGCAGACTTTGTATGGGGTGATGAGGTATCGACCAATCGCCGCGCGCTGGTGCAGGTCTACATCAGCTACGTCCGAAAAAAACTGGCGGCGAGTGTGAAAGTCGCCATCGGATTCTCACGGAAGTCCGGGTACGGATTCTCCCCCCGCCCCGAAAACGGAAAGAAATAGTTACCTGTTCATCGGCTCCGAGCCGACTAGAGCGCGAGCTTGGGCTCCGGGCCCAAGCTCGGAATGCTCATTGCTCGAAGCTCGTGCTCGAGCAGAGAACTCATCAGTTCAAGGCAGCGGAGTGTGGCTAATGCGCTGCAAATGCAGGCCGTCCTTGTCGCGCATGCCGAGGTAGACCACTCCGCCCGGGCCGAAACCGGCGATCGTCGTGCCGGCCGGCACCTGCACGCGATCCACGAGCTTCCCGCTCTTGTTGATCACGTCGTAGATGGCGCCACCGGGAGTGGGCCTGGTGGGGATCGTGCGCAGCCACACGCGTCCATCCATGTCCGCCCGCAACGAATTCGGCCCGAAGGCCGGCTTGTAATCCGGCAGCTCGGACGCCGACACCATGTTCACGGCCGGCATCTGCATTCCACCGGGCCCGCCAAACTGGACGCGCGCCTCACCGCGTGCACCGCCGCCTGGGCCACCACCGCCGCGCTGTGGAGGCAGCGGACCATCGCCACCACCGCCACGCATGACGGTGATCATCTGGCCGCCACCGCCACCGCCGCCGCCGATCAACGCGCCGATCTCGCTCGCCCGCTGCGCGCCTTCAGCGCTCGGTCCCGCCGCCTGCGCCGCTGCGCGCTGCTTCTCGATGGCAACCTTCGCGGAGTCGAGGAAGCGCTGCTTGTCGTCGTCGGTCATGCGCTGCCACTCGTACGGGATCTTCTCCGCCCTGCGCACCCCAGCCGGCTCGACGAAGTCGATGTGATAGTCCTGACCACGCGCGATCGCGATCGTCCCGTCGCTCATCACCGCCCAGTCGTCCACGACCGGAAGCGGATTCGTCGTGACCGACACGCTCATGCCACCGTTCGGCGTCTGTGTCATCGAGATGTTGTTCTTCGGCAGCTTGAAGAAGCCCGCGGTGTCCAGCTTGCGCGACGCGAGGTCGAACCGCACGAGCGCCGCGCTGTCCGGGGGCGTAGGTGGCGTGAAGGGCTGGCCCGGCTGCGGGCCACGCCCGCCGCCACGCCCAAACCCGAAATCCATCACGCGGTATACAAGTCGTCCCTGCGAGTCGAATCCGGGAAAACCGAATGCGGGGCTCGCCAGGAAGTTCACGTCGTTGGGACGCGGCGCCGCCATCGTGCGGACGATCTTGCCCGACGGATCGATGACGAGCATCGACAACGACACGGGCTCGACGAACAGCGTGGAATCACCGCGATACGGAATGAGTCCACCAGGCCGCGCGCCGTACGCGTTACCCGTCATGCTCGTGGAATCGGCAACGACGCTTACGAGCTTGAGATCCTTGTCGAGCATTACCACGCGTCGGCGCGCCTGGTCGTTCACGAGCACGTTGCCGCTCGGCAGCTGCCGCACGTTCGCGACCGAACCGATCATCTCGGTGCTCGTTGCCGTTGCCGCGCCGAGCTGCCGCGTCGCCACCTTCGCACCCTGTGCAGCGCCTACGGCCGGCACCAACAGCGCCACTGCGCCGAGCATCAAATGCCGGCCAGCGCTCATCGCCGGACGATTCTCGAGCTTCCTCATTATGGTCCACCTCGAATGATGTCGATACGTTGTCCACCACCTCCGCCACCGCCCCCCATTCCACCCATGAAACCACCCATGAATGCACCACCACCTGTGTTGCCCGCCGTTCCGCTCCGGATCCCAGCCAGGTAGCGCTTGTCCAGGTGACTCGCCACGAGCGCCGGCAGCATGCGCCGCTGCTCGGCCGTCAGTAGCGCGTTGATCCGCGGCGCCAGCGCAATCAACAGGTCGACGCTCGCCTGGCGCGCCGTCTTGTACTCATGGTATGCGTCGCTCTGATCGTACTCGGCTGGCAACGCTGCGAGGTTCTTTGCCACGGGCGTCCAGATGCTGTCGAGTCGCAGCGTGTACCAACGATTCATGCTCGCGAGGCTATCCGCCTGCGGGCCCGTGAGCTGAAGGGTGTCGCTCTGGCGAAGCAGCTGCGCCATCGGATTCATGACACCGCCCGATCCGTACATCCCCTTGATGATCGGCTCCGGCATCTTCTGCCCGTCGCGCGTGCGGCCGCGGTCGAGCATCTGCGTGAGCTGCTGCCGCTCGCGTGACGGACCGACGTCCACGCGAAGCTGCATCGTCAGCGTAACGGGAGCCCGGAAGGTGCTGAAGGTGGGATTGGTGCTGCCGAAGCGCGGGTTCACTTCATACTTGTAGCGGTTGGTCGCCTGATCGAAGCCGCGCACGTACAACAGCGTGGGATCGCTGAACTGCTGCTGGCCCCAGCCCTGGAGCTTGTCCTCGCCATGCAGCAGGAGGTCGGCGGCACCGAGCGGGTTGCTGACGGAGAAACTCAACGTGGTGCGCTGCGGCATGCGAACCTTGAGCGGGTTGAACGAGAAGCTCAGGTTCGCGCTCGTCGTCCACGGCCCATTGCAACTGTTGCGAGCGGCGAGATCGCCGAGCTGCGTCGAGAGACATGCCTTGGCCGGACCGGAACCTTCGGCCAGCAGCTTGCTCATTCCAGCCGCGATTGCCGGATCGGCGGCACTGCCCGGATCGAAGACGAACGCGCGATCATTCGCATAGCCGTCGCCATTCACGTCGCCCGAGATGCTCGGCGTGAAGGTATTCCCGCTCGCGAACCGGCCGAACCAGTTCACGCGCAGGAAGTCGAAGAAGTTGTATCCGAGGCTGTACGTGAGCTGGTGGCGCGAATTGAAGGCGCTCTTCGTCCACTCCACGTCCTGCGGGTTGCCGACCGTGCTGCTGAATCCGCGCGTCTGCTCTCGGTTGTCGGCGAGGATGTACGAGGCCGACCAGGTGAAGTTGCTGCTGAAGTTGGTCGGGAAGAGCGAGAAGCGAAGCTGCTTGCTCGCGCTCCGCAGGTCCGAGCGCAGCTCGCTCACGCGCGAGAACAGCTGGCTGATGCGCGCGTCACGCGACGCGATGGCACCAGTCGCCGGCACGATGCTGGTGGAGTTCACAAAGACCGGGCGGTTGCCCTCGCCAACGAGGTTGAAGCGAACAGTCGGCTGGAAGTTGAGGTCAACGAAGCTGCGCTGGTTCATGTTGATGCCGTACGTGCCTTCGACGGTGGCGGCGAACCGGTTGTTGAACAGCGGTCCGTTCCACTGGAGGTTGCCGCGCACGCTCTTGCTCTCGCGGTAGTCCTGGCTGAACAGCGTGACGTTGGGCGAGTTGTTGTTGAACACGGTGCCCGAGCTGCCGTCGGCGCACACGGTGGGAATGCTGCCGGGGTTCGCAGTGTACATGTCCCACTGGGGCACCGGCGCGGCCGGCCCGACGCAGCTGAGCTGCTGCACGCCCGATGGAAGGCCCGTGTTGTCGATCGCCGTGCCGATCGACGACGCCTGCGGATAATTCTGGAAGAAGCCGACGCCGCCGCGGATCACGGCGCGCGGTCCCCGCACGCCTCCCTCGAACGCGGAGATCTGCGGCGCCTCGCCGACGGTCTTGGAGAAGCCGAACCGCGGGCTGACGGACACCCGGTTCGGCACGAAGTCGTTGCGTGCGCCGAACAGGCGCTCGACGTCGGCGTTGTAGGTGGGCACCGTCGAGAAGCGGTTGGCATCGACGCGCACACCATACTGGAACTGGAGATCCGGATTGCGGCGATACGAGTCGCCGAGCGAGACGGAACCGAGCACCTGATTCGCGCTCTGGACGCGCGGCGAAAGGGCGCGCGTGTAATACGCCGGCCGGTTGGCCTGGAGGTCCGCGAGCGAGTTGAAGAAGAAGGTGCCGAGGGAGTTCGACGTCTGGTCCTGCTCGTATCCGTCGCGACGCAGCTCGCTCGTGAACTTGAGGCGGTGCTTGTTGTCCTTGCTGAACCACGAGAGCTGGTTCTCCGCGCCGACGCTGAGGGTCGCGCTGGACGTGCTCAGGTTGGAATTGCCACCGAACCCAATGGTGCGCGACGCGCTCGTACCGTCCTCGAACGTGGAGTTCACGAGCACGCTGCCGTTGGGCAGGAGCGTGTACGGCGTACCGTAGTTCTTGTTCGCGTTCAGGTTGATGCTGCTCTCGCTCAGGATCAGGTTCTTGATGAACGTGGTGTGACGACCCTGTGCGCCGCCGCCGTAGTTCGTGCGGTCACCGCTGTGCGCGGGAAGCTCGCTGGTGAGCTGGCCCACGGGCGTCTGCTTGTTCCAGTTGCCGTTGAACGTGAGCGCGAACGTTTGCCCCGAAGCCGAGCCCGGCGGGGTGAAGTTCATGCTACCGAACACGGAGCCCTGGTCGCTGAGGCGATCGTTCGGAATGCCGCCGCCGATGTTGGTCGGGATCCGATAGAGTTGCGCGAGGGCGAGGATGCGTGCGACCGAGTCGGCGGAGATGCCGGTTGCCTGGAGGCCGTCCGCGTCCGTGTTCATGAGTGTTTGAAGGTCGTTCGCGCGACGTCCCAGCTGATACGAGACGTTGTAGAACAGCTTGTCCATCACGAGCGGGCCCGCGACCGCGCCACCGAGCGACACGTTGCTGTACTGCTGGCCGAGTGCGCGGGCGGCCCGGTCGGTCCACTGCATCTTGGGCGAATCGAAGTTGAGGCTCGTGCTTCGGCGGATGAAGTTCGATCCCGACCCGGACTGGATGTTGAATTGTCCCCCGCTGAAGCCCCCTCGGCTCACGTCGTACGGCGTGGTGATGAGCGAGCTCGAGACTTGCGCGTCGCGCGGGATGTTCGATGCGCCGAAGTTGGAACCGTTGAGCGTGGTGGAGTTCTGGTCGGCGGAGAGTCCGAGCACGGAGAACCCTGCCGGGTCGCCGTCGGCGCCGGTGACCGGGGTCACACCGGGGATCGACGCGGCCATCGCATTGAGGTCGCCCTGCTGTGCGGCGGCCACGGCGGCGGCATTGGTCACGACTTCGGTGCCGCTGATGTCGCCAGGCTTGTCGCCACGCGTCATGCGAGCCCGCTCAGCGGTCGCGCGCAGTGTATCGAGCATGACCATGCGCTGGAGGCGCGCGTCGGCGACGAGGATTTCCTGGTCGGCGGTCCGCTTGATCTCGTAGCGCTTCGGCGCGAAGCCGATGGCGGTGACGTAGACCCAGTAGTTGCCTTCACCGCCGGGAAACGTGATGGTGAAGCGGCCGGTCCGGTCGGTTCGCGCGGAGCGGTTTACACCGCCCTGCACCGACGTGGCGGTGACGTTGGCATTCTCGATGGGCGTACCATCCGCTCCGTCGATGACGCCGCGAATGACGTCCACCTGTTGTGCACTGGCATGG
>JBKJMP010000124.1:0-7949 GCA_046596395.1 Gemmatimonadaceae bacterium | reverse complement strand
CCAGAGGAGCGCGTGCGTGTCGAGAAGGAGCCGCATGTGCCTACTCACCCCACGCGGTGAGCTCGCTCTCCGGGAGCTCGTCGAAGAATGAGGCGGGTACGGTGATGCGTCCAGCGAGGGCTCCGAACTGACGGCCCGGGGGACTCTGATGGATGGGAACGAGCCGTACCGCGGGCTCGCCGTCGCGCGCGATGACGATGTCTTCTCCCGAGAGGGAGCGTTTGACGAGCTCGGACAGCTGTGTTTTCGCTGCGTGCATGTTGATGAGTACCATGGCTTTGAACTTAGCTAAGAGCCATTAGCTACGCAAGGCGGATGGCGATTCCTGCTTCGGCGCAAAGACTTTCGGCCCGAAGAGTTGGTGCAGCCGGTGCTCGGCTTTCGTTACTCGAAACGTCAGCTCAAGGTCGGAGCCCAATTGAGGCAAGGAGGCGCGGGTACCGCGGGTCGGCTCTGAATGAAACCAGCAGCGGGTCTGCGCGGAGCTCGATCAGATCAGGAATGTTCCATTTTGTCGGTTTTTCGAGAATCGCGTAGGCGCGGTCGATATCTCCCATGACTGCCTCCGCGAGTGCGTGCTCGATTCGCGACCTGTCCTTCACGTCCGCGCGGCGCAGCCTGTCGCGGATCGAGTCTGATTCAGCGCGCCGTCCCATGTGCGCATACGTGTACGCAATCGCTCCACTGATGCCGATATATCCCGGTGCAGCTTTCTGCGCGGTCTCGAGGTAGTCGAGCGCGGCAGCGTAGCGTCCATCGCGGGCTTCGACGGCTCCCAGAAAGTATGGCGCGAAGGGAACATTCTTCGTCAGCGGAAGGCCTCGCTCCAGTTCGCGTCGTGCGTCTGGATATTTTCCGGCGAGGAAAAGTAATACTCCCCGGTGCGCGACGGCGGGGATCAGAAGCGGGTCGAGAGCGAGCGTCATCACGTTCTGTTCAACTGCTTCAGGCGCGCGGTTGAGGATCGTCAGAAGCAGAGAATAGAAATGGCGCGCTCCGGAATAGCTCGGGTTCAGGTCGATCGCGAGGCGCAGCTCTCGCTCGGACTCCGCGAATGCCTGGCCCGATGCCAGGACGAATCCTTTCGCAGCGTGCGCCTCGCCAAGGGTACTGTCGAGCGTTATCGCGTGGTCGGCGGCGATACCTGCACGTGTGAGGCCCTCCTCGACGGGCAAGTAATTCAGGTTTGCCATTGCGACGTATGTGCTGGCCATGTCGGCATAGGCGGGCGCGAAACGGGGATCGCGCTGCACGGCATTCTGGAAGTACTCCACCGCCAGTTCCAAGTCCTTTTTTGTTCGCTTGCCCAGGTGATTACGGCCCTTCAGGTAGAGATCGTATACCTCGATATCGGTCGTTTGCCGACTCGCGAGGCGTGATCGTGCGGTCGGCGTCAGGTGGATGTTGAGTGCACCAACTATGGATTTCGCAATCTCTTCCTGTACCGAGAAGACGTCGACCATCTGCCGGTCGAAGGTCTCCGACCAGAGAACCGCACCGTCGGCGGCGCCCACGAGCTGTGCAGTGATCTTGAGGCGTTTTCCGTCACGCCGCGCACTTCCCTCGATCATGGATGTAACGCCGAGCGAGTCGGCGATCGCGCGTGCTCCAAGTCCCTTGTTTTTCAGTGCGAAGACGGAAGTGCGAGAGGCAACCTTGAGTCCCTCTACCTGACCCAGCGCACTTATGAGCTCGTCGGTAAGCCCGTTGGAGAAATGCTCGTTCTCGGCGCCGCCGCTGGTGTTGTTGAACGGCAGAACGGCCACGAATTGGCTCGCCGGGACGGCAACAATCGTCTTCGCCCTTGCGCCTTGCACCAGGGCGAAACCGCCGTAGCCTGCGACGACGAGTGCCAGGATCATCGCGGCAGCCCCGACACTGCGAGGGACTCGCCGCGCACGTCCGATCCCGTTCAGCACGGCCAGCACATCGGCTGCACTCTGTGGTCGGTCCTCCGGTTTTTTTGCAAGCAGCTGCATGACGAGCTGCGCGAGCGGTGCCGGAATATCGGGGCGGAGGGAGTGGAGCGGCGCGGGCTTGTCTACCATGTGCGCGACGATCATCTGGTGCGGGCTGCCGCGGAATGGCGGCGCACCCGCAAGAATCTCGTAGGCGACCACGCCAAGCGCGTAGAGATCGGCACGGTGATCGATTGCGGGATCAGCGGCTGCCTGCTCCGGTGCCATGTACATGGGCGTACCCATCGCGATGCCGGCCGTAGTGATCCCGACCGATGGCTCGCTGCCGCCTACGGCGCTTGCAAGCGCTTTCGCTACGCCAAAGTCCACGACGAGCGCGTGGCCGTTCTCGACGAGAATGTTCTCGGGCTTGATGTCGCGGTGGACGACTCCCTGACTGTGCGCGTAGGAAAGCGCGTCGGCGATCTCGTGGATGAGACGAAGCCCCTCGCTGATGGGAATGGCTTCTTTGCGCAGAAGGCGGCCGCGGAGCGATTCGCCTTCGACGAACGGCATCGTGTAGTACAGCAGTCCGCCAGCATCGCCGGCCGCGAAGAGTGGAACGATGTGCGGGTGCCGGAGTTGGGCCGCCAGCGATATCTCGCGCCGGAATCGCTCGGAGAGCATGACGCTCGACGTCTCTGGCGGAAGGACCTTGACCACCACCTTGCGTCCGAGCCCAACGTCCGTCGCCACGAACACACGTGCCATGCCGCCGCCGCCGAGCTCGCGCTCGAGGGCGTAGTTGTCACCCAGTGATGCCTGTAGCTGCGTGTCCAGATCCATGTCGCTCGCGACCGAAACCGTGAGGCTGAGCTACGGAGTGTACCCCTCCCTGGCAGAAAAAGAAGGGCAGTGGACCAATCGCAGTTGACGCTTCGTGATCGAAAAGTTTCATGTCCGGTTGGCGCCCGCGGAGGGCCGTCCCTAAAACCGAACCGACCCCACGACTTTGCCGGACTGGTTGATGCCGGTGGGATGTGTGCCCGCCGGGAGCATGGTCACGACACGCGTGCCGTTGACCTCGGTCCAGAGAAATCCCCGACCGCTGTCGTCAAGACCGACTACCTGCCGCACGTCGTTGATGGCGGTGGCACGGCCTCGAATGGAAGTCAACTCGACAAGGCCGCCGGCCTGCGTCCACCTGAACGGGTGCCCTGCGCGCGACAGGCCGACGATCTCGCCGGCACTATTCACGGCGTCCGCCGAGATGCACTTGCATGTGCCGATGTCGACTCGAGCGCCGCGGGGACTCCAGAGCGTGCCGCCCGCATCCTCCTCCCAATAGGCTTCGCCCACGACGAGTGCGCCCACAATCTGTCCGGCCGTGTTGATTCCGTTCGCGCGCGCGCCGTTGCCATCCAATCCGCCGAGAAGCTCCATGCCACGTGATTGGGACCAGCGAAATGCGCCGTTCGGTCCGTTCTGCATCCACGTCGATCCCACGACGACCCCGCTGTCGTTGATCGCCGCCGCGAAGCTGTGCATCCCATTGGTCGGTATACCGAGGTCCAGCATTCTCGTCGACGCAGTCCACTTGAACGCATGCACGCGGTTGTCGGCACCATACGCCCAGCCAGCAACCTCGCCGGCATTGTTGATCGCGGTGGCCCTCGCGATTGCACCAGTCGTCACGGCTCCTGGGAGGGAGCCCAGATCGACGTCACCGGTGCCGCGCGACCAGAGAAACGGGCGCGACACCATCGCCGTCCGCGTGTAGCCAACCACCTGGCCCGCGTCGTTGATCGCGAGCGCACCGCTCTGGTGCGCGCCGGCCGGGATGGGGATCAGGCGCATCCCTTCGGCTGCCGAGTAGATGAACGCTTGACTGCCGGCGACATTGAACATGATCGCGCCGGATCGCCCCTGCGCGGATGCGATCACCATGACCCTCCCCCCCCCACGCGTTTCAATGCTCGCGGTCAGGGCGCCGGTGGATGTCACGATCGCAATACTGGTGTCGCCGCTCGTCCACGACACCGCCCATCCGCGGAGCGGGTTCCCGTTGCCGTCCTGAACGACAGCTGTCACGGGCACCGACGAGCCGAGCTCGATGTCGCTCATGTTTGGCTCCACCTTGATGCTCGCAATTGCCGTGGGCGCTGGCGCATTCGTGAGGGGCACTGTCGTTGCCGTCGTCCCGTCGCACCCGATGCTGATGAGGGAGGCGATGGCAATGGCAGACCGGGGGAAAAGCAGGGAGTGTCGCATCGTATTTCTCCGAGAGTGAGTCCTACTGGAGAGAACGACAGAATGCGACAGCACCCGACATCCGCGTGCGCCGGCGAATGCGAGAGGCGGTGCACATCGCGGCGACGGCAGGGCCGATGAACTGGCAGGTACGGAGAGTCATGGCGGCGTTTATCATCAGCCATGCGAATCAGGTGCCGATGACCCGTCAGCTTACCCTGTTGTTCCTGTGCGCACTGGCGTCGCTCCAGGCCCGGGTCGAGCCCGATCCCACGCTTGCGTCATGTGACGGACTTCGCGTGCTCACCCGGCCCGAGCGGCCGCGTCAGGGCGCGCTCTTCCGCGTGCGTATCGAAGGTGCGCCACCGAACACTACCCTCCGCGGTACCGCGGCCGGCGAGTCGCTGCACTTCGCCGCGGCTGCAGGGGCGTACGAGGCGCTCGTCGCCGCTCCCATCGACGCTGACTCGCCCCTTCGGCTGACCGTGGCGTGTTCGATCGAGGGTCGCATCGACTCCATCGTCACCCGCGTCGTGCTGGCGCGCGGCGCCTATCCCCTCGAGCGGCTCCGCGTCGCGCCGCAGTTTTCTGCACCGCCAGACTCCGCGCTCGCGGCTCGCATGCGGCGCGAGTCGGAGATTGCGGCAGAGGTGTCGCGACTGTCGCACGAGACGCCGCAGCTATGGTCAGTCCCCTTCCGCAGGCCGCGGGAGAGTCGCGTGACGAGCAGCTTCGGCCGCGGCCGCGAGTTCAATGGCACAGTCACGTCGCGTCACATGGGGATCGACTATGCTGGTGCTGTCGGCGCTCCCGTCCAAGCACCTAATCGCGGCGTCGTTCGCCTCGTCGAGTCCTTCTTCCTGGGCGGGAATGTGGTCTACATCGACCATGGAGCGGGGATTACTACTGCGTACCTTCACCTGAGCGAGCAAGCCGTCGCAGTCGGCGACACGGTCGAGCGTGGCCAGCTGATCGGGAAGGTCGGCGCCACCGGTCGCGTGACGGGACCGCATCTCCACTGGATCGTGCGATTCGGCCGCGTGACTGTGGACCCGGCGTCGCTGCTCAGGGTGGCGGGCTCGATGTAAGACCAGCGGGACGATGAGGATAGCTGTGCCGCCTGAAGCACCAGCGATACTTCATGCAGCCCGGCGGGACCTATCGCCACACGACGTCTGCGACAAGGCCTCCGATTATTTGTTCCTCGATGAACGCGTTTCTCCACGGCCTCCTCCGGGACGCATGGTCGGATGTCGAGACCCTCCTGCGTGCGGGTGAAGCATCGATCGAAATCAGTGGGGCTGCCATTGGGCCGTCCGCGGCTGATGCCGATCCGCTTCGATCCCGGCGGGCTGAGCTCGCGGCCGATGGTGATCCAGGTGAACCGTGGCGCCAGACCATTAAGGAGTTGAAGACGCGCGGCGCATGACGCCTAGCCGCTAGTGAGACTGATGGCGACATGGCCTCAAGTCACTCCTGGACACCACCCGACGCGAAGATACCCGCAACTCAGGCAAGTCCTGCGATCCGCGGCGAGAGCACGCCCACCCGTGGTGAGCCGCCGCGACGCGTCGGCAAGTTCTTCCTTCATCGTCGGCCGAGATTGGTCGTCCAGCGCAACGGTGTGTACCACCGTGCCGGTCTCTTCGCCAAAGACGAACGTGAATCTGTCCACGGGCGCACCAGTGATCGCTTCCGTTACACTCGCATACGTCTGCACCTGACGCTCGTATCCCCTGGCGCGATGCTCGGCTGACTCGTCACCAAGCCTGCCCGTCTTCACGTCGAGCACGACGTACGCACTCGGCGAGGTGCTCGAGTACATCATGAACGATCTGCCCTTTCGTGACAGCAGCAATGAGTTCGTCCTTCCGTCGCCCCCTTCCCTCGAGCGCAGGCTCCGGTAGCCCCGCGATGTACTTGAACCAGTGCTTTTGCTCGCAGCGAGGCTGCGCCATGAGCTCCGTCGCCGAATGACGTCCACGTCCCACGGGAGCCGACATCGAAGCATGCGGCGAGGGAAGCATGTCCGATAAGCCGAGCGGCATCTCGTCGGCGGCGCTCGTGAGCAGGCTCGGCGACGCATGCGTGACGCGCATGGTGAAGGATGCGCCGAGACCCTGATATTCGACCCCAGCTACGCCGGGTTGCGCCAATTGCGGGAAGAGAGCGAGTAGCTCGAGCGCAGGCGCTCCAGCCGTATTTCGCGTCCCTCCCTGTGGAATACCGGAAAGCACCAGGCGCTCTCCGGCGCGGGTCGCAGCGACGTACCACAACCGCTTCTGATCGGCACTCGCCTCGTTCGCGATGCATCCGGAGATCTGCTGCCAGCGCAGCGACTGTTCGTTCGGCTTCTCTGCTGCGCCTCCGAGCGCGATGTGGTCGCGGTGCACCTTCAGCTTGTCGTAGTCGGGACGCTGGCCGCGGTAGAGATCGCACCAGAACACCACCGGCCACTCCAGCCCCTTGGCACTGTGAATGGAGGTGATCGTGACGACGTCATCCTGCTCGCCGTAGAGCCGCTCGTCTCCACCATCACGTCGAGCTCCCTGGCCTCCTCGATCGTGCGCAAGACATCCGCGACGCCGGAATCCCGCATTCCCTCGAGCTCGCGGATGAACTTCGCGATATTCGCGTGCGCCTGGAGGCCGTCGTGCCCGCGCAACGCGAGGTGCGCGAGATAGCCGCTCTCCTCGAGCACCTCGCGAAGCAGCTCTGACGTCGGCACCCGGTCGCGGAGCGCGGCGAACCTGCCAATCAGCGCGATCCCGCGTTCGACCAGCGCGCGCTCATCGGCATCGGGGATCGCATTGATGTTCAGGTGCTCCGCATACGGCTGCACCGTGTCGCGCGATATCCGGAGGAGCGTCTCGTCGCGCGCTCCTACGAAGGGACTGCGCAGCCACCCGAAGAAGGCGACATCATCGCTGGGGTCGAGGAGGGGGGGCGCCGTTTCAGGACCTGCCAGGCCCGTGTCTCTGTATGGCGTAATGCGTTTCATGACAAAGGCTTGCGCTCGAGGCAGTCGGCACGAGACATCGCGCCCAGACAATGTTGTTACGGTCAGGCAACACCTTCTGCGGAGCGGACGCAACGGTGTGCGGTCACCGCGCTGAAGCATGAAACATCGCGCTCGGCGTTCACCACAGTCGCGCGACGCCATAGCTGTCGAACACCCTCTCGTTCGACACCAGCGTCATGTTCTCGGCATGGGCCTGGGCGATGAGCATCCTGTCGAACGGATCCCGATGCGCTCCCGGTAGCGAACCGGCTCGCTCGGCGTGATCGAGCGTGACGTCGAGCGGAAGAAACTGCTGGCGTGAGACGATGGTCACGATTTCGCCCGACAGCATGCCGGCATCGAGCTTCCCGAGCCGTTGCTTCGTTGCAATCTCCCACGCCGAGGCCGCGCTGACGTAGACGGCGTTGCCATCGTCACCGATCGCGTCGCGCGCACGCTGCGGCAGGTTCACGGCATCGCCGGCGAGCCACCAGAGGAGCGCGTGCGTGTCGAGAAGGAGCTTCATGTGTCCTACTCACCCCACGCGGTGAGCTCGCTCTCCGGGAGCTCGTCGAAGAACGAGGCGGGCACGCTGATGCGTCCAGCGAGGGCTCCGACTGGCGACCCGGTGGAGCCTGATGAATGGGAACGAGCCGAGCTCGGACAGCTGTGCCTTCGCTGCGTGATCCTCCGGCCTTGCTGCACGTGCCGGCTTAGTTGGCTGCGGTATCAGCGCCGTCCGCTTAATAGTCACGCAGCGGCCATACCATGAAAACCGAGTATTGCGAGCCGGTTTTTCA
>JBKJMP010000116.1:0-8967 GCA_046596395.1 Gemmatimonadaceae bacterium | reverse complement strand
AGCTGCGCAGTGTCGCCACCGCGACGTACTTGCCCTGCGGCAGCGTGGTTTCCACGCGCTCGGCAATCCGCAGCGTGTCGTTGCCGTCGATGGTGGCGTTGCGCACCGACTGCGTGAACATGCGACCGGCGCTCCAGCGATACACTTCGCGTCCGACCGAGTCGAGGACGGCGAACTCGTACTGCTGCCCGTTGGGGAACGCGAGCTCGACCTGCTTCTTGCTGTCGTTTGTGAGGACGAACGCGAAGTTCAGCGCACGTGGTTCGATACGTAGCGCGAAGTTGCCGTTCACCTTCGGAACTTCCTTCGTGGTGGCAACGGCGGCCGTGGTGCGCGCGGTGCTCCTCGTCTGCGCAGTTGGCGTGTCGGTGCTGGTGAAGCGTCCGCACGCGAGTGCGACGGCTCCTGCGCAAAGCAGGGTGATGATCAGGCGGGAATTCATGCGGAAACCGATGGGGGCAAATTCGCCGGAGTTGGGCGGTCGTCCGCTCACACATCCGACTGACTCCGAACTTATCAACATGAGGACGAACAGTCAACATTAAGCGTCACATCGAAAGTTGTGATGGGGGCTACACTTGCGAGCGCCTGCCGATCACTTCGGGAGGTGTTCGGTTTAGGGGTCAGAATCGCTTGCGAAAAATTTCACAAGCGCTAGATTCCGCCTCGCATGACACAGTCGGGAGGAGGGCCCACGACCGGGTCCAGCTCAGGAGGGCCTTCTGGTGCCGCCGTCGCCGGGCTTGGGCTCCAGATGGTCGTCTCGATCGTGGTGGGCATGTACGCTGGCCAATGGTTGGACCGGCGATTTGCCTCGGAGCCGTGGTTCCTCGTGGCGGGGGTGTTCCTGGGGGCGGTGCTGAGCTTCTACAGCGTGTATCGCCGGTTGGTGGCAGCGGAATCCGGCGACACCGGGCGATCCACAGGGAAAGAGAGCGGATCGTGACGACGGGAACAACGCAGTGGAGCACGGGCAAGGCGGTGTCGGCCTATGGACTGGCCAGCCTCGTGCTGATGGGGCTCGCGGCAGGAGTCCTGCTGTCGCTGTACGAGAGCGCGGGAGACCGGCGGGCCGTGTGGATCAGTGCCCTGGTGGCGCTGGTGGTGCAGGTAGTGGCATTCGCGATCGCCCGGTTGATGGCGGAGCGGGGGCTGGGATTCGCAGGGTGGGGAGTCGGCGCGCTGATCTGCTTTGCTGCGCTGATCGTATATGGGTTCGCGAGTCGAGCGCTCGGCATGCCACAGACGGCGGCACTGATGAGCCTTGCCACATATTTCACGCTGTCCGAACTGATCGAAGGGCCGTTTCTCTTTCTATGAAGACCAGTTCACTACTCTTCGCGCTGTTGATGGCGGCTGCGCCCCTGGGAGCCCAGGATGCAGCACCCCACGCGCCGGCGCCCGGGGCCGCACACGCTGCGTGCCCCTCGTACGCGCCCGACGACATCGTCACGCCGCACATCTCGGACTCTCCGTGCCTCGAGATTCCGGGCTTCCCGAAGTTCTGGGAGCCGCACCACTTCGAGTTGCCTCGGTGGGCACCGATTCACATCGGGAGCGTCACGATCGACATGTCGCCCACGAAGCACGTGGTCTTCATGCTCCTCGCGGCGTTCCTCGCGAGCGTCACGCTGATCACGGCCGCGGTGAAGCACAAGCGGCACTCGCATGAGGCCGGACACCCCAAGGGGTTCTCGGCCGGCATCGAGGCCATGGTGCTCTACATTCGGCAGGAAGTGGCCATCCCCAACCTCGGTCACCACGGTGAGAAGTACGTCCCGTTCATCCTGACGCTGTTCTGGTTCATTCTTTTCGCGAACATCCTGGGGCTGATCCCCTACGGCTCGACGGCGACCGGCAACATCTCGGTCACGGCGACGCTGGCGATCATCACGTTCTTCATGGTGGAGATCGCGGGCATCCGGGCGAACGGCTTCGGCTACCTCAACACGATCTTCTACTGGAACAAGGAGCTGCCAATGGCAGTTCGCGTTCCGATGTTCTTTCTGATGACGCCAGTCGAGATCCTCGGCAAGATCTCCAAGCCGTTCGCACTGGCCATTCGTCTCTTCGCGAACATGACGGCGGGGCACATCGTGGTGCTCGGCATGATCAGCCTCATCTTCGCGTTCCAGAGCTGGATCATCGTGCCGGCGCCGATCTTCATGGCCGTCATGATCATGATCCTCGAGTTGTTCGTTTCGTTCCTGCAGGCCTTCATCTTTGCGCTCCTCGCGAGCGTGTTCATCGGGACGATTCGGGCGCATCACTAACTACGGCGTTACTGAATACGGGAAGTGCAGATCCTTCGCTTCGCTCAGGATGACAAGACGTGGGACCAGGCCGGGAGTCGCCATCCGGGCTGGAGGTAGCAGGTCGAGTGACCTGCGAAGTCCGTTGAGGCTCTGGTCTCGGTGACGGACATGCGGCAAACGCCGCGGGCGCTGACGTTCAACGATTGTTTCCACGGAGCACGACTATGATCCAGACGATTCTTCCCCTGCTGCAGGCCGCGACGGACGCGACCGGTGCAGATCCCCGCGGTCTCGTTGCGGTTGGCGCGGGCCTGAGCGCCGGTCTCGGCGTCATCGGCGCCGGCATCGGCATCGGCCGCATCGGCGGCCAGGCGGTCGAAGGCATGGCGCGCCAGCCCGAGATGGCGGCCCGCATCCAGATCGCCGGTATCATCTTCGCCGGACTCATCGAAGCCGCCGCGCTGTTCGCGGTCGTCATCGGCTTCACGATGGCTGGCAAGATCACGTTCTGATTCTGTGAGGTCGCCGGCGCCTTCCGGCGCCGGCGGCCTCTTCTCCCTTCATTGATCCCGATGCGCACACCGCTCCGCACGCTCGCGCTTCTCGCCCTTCCGGCTGCCACGGCCGGCGCGCAGGAAGCGCACACGCCAACGCCGAACCTTCTCGAGCCGCATTACGGCCTGATGGTCTGGACGCTGGTGATCTTCGTGATCCTCGGCTTCATCCTCTCGAAGTACGCGTTCGGCCCCATCACGGCGGCGGTTGTCGCGCGTGAGAAGGCGCTCGAGGACGCGATCGCGGGGGCCAAGAAGGACCGCGACGACGCTGCCGCACTCCTCGCCGAGCATCGCGCGGCACTGGATGCCTCGCGTGGCGAAGCGCAGAAGCTCATCGCTGACGCGCGCGTCGCGGCGGAGCGCGTGCGCACCGAGCTCGTGGAGCAGGCGCACACCGAGCACACGAACATGCTTGCCCGCGCACGGCAGGAGATCGAGAGCGAGAAGGTCCGCGCCATCGCCGAGCTGCGCCGCGAGGCGGTGGATCTCGCGATCGCCGGTGCCGGCAAGGTCATCGAGAAGAACCTCGACCAGGCCAGCAACCGCGAGCTCGTCGAGAAGTTCCTCGCGAGCGTATCGGCCACGTCGGTCACGGCAAGCAAGTAACCGATGCGCGACACCACGATCGCCCGGAACTACGCCGAGACGCTGCTCGTGCTCGCCGGCAAGGCGAACGACCTGCGCGGGTGGGGCGCGACGATCACTGACGTCGCCGACGCGATGAACAGCGACAAGAAGCTGCGCCTCTTCCTCGAGTCACCGCGCGTGGGTGCCGCCGAGAAGAACGCGGTGCTCGGCAAGGCATTCGGTGATCGCGTGCCGCGCAACCTGATGCGCTTCTTCCAGTCGCTCGTGACGCATCGCCGCCAGATGCTGATTCCGGAGATTGCGCGTGTGTATCTCGATCTCGTAGACGAAGCCGAAGGGCGCATGCATGCGAACGTGACGGTGGCGCGCGAGACGCCCGATGCCGAGAAGGCGAGCATTGCCGCGCACCTTTCTCGGATGTTCGGGAAGGAGGTCATCCCGCACCTCATCGTGGATCCGGCGATCATGGGCGGCGTGATCGTGCACGTCGGCGACACTGTCGTCGATGGCTCGGTGCGCAAACGCCTGGCGAGCTTGAAGCGGCGGATGCTGGCTGGTCGCTGAGCCGAATACGTAAAGCGAGCCGGTGGCTGGCATCCTGATGGGAAGCCAGCCACTTTTCTTTTCGCTCTAACGGGGCAGGCCATCATGAGGGCAGGCAGCGCGCTGGTGGTCGTCGCAGTGTTGCTTGGCGCGCCTTTGTGTCACGCGCAATCAGTATTGTGGTCCGTGCGAGGCGTGACGTTCGATAGCGTTCGGGGGAGGCCCCTGTCGGGCGCGCTCGTCGCGATCGTCGGTACGGGACGCAACACGATCAGCGACTCGCTCGGGGCGTTCTCGTTCGACAGCATTGCCCCGGGCCGCCATGTATTCGCCATGCAGCACGACTCTATCGACGTACTGGGATTCTCCGGTTTCTCGACGCGGGCCGTCATCGACGACGCGCGTCACAGCGTGGTCATTGCCGTGCCGTCCTTCGCGACCCTGTGGCGCGCGGCGTGTGGAGAGCGGCAAGCGCCCGCCGACAGTGGCTTCATCTACGGCAGCATCCGCGACTCCGCAGGCCGCCCCGCCGCAAGAGCGGCGGTCGACCTTGTCGCCTTGGATCCGCGTCAGCCGGCATCATCGAAAGGGCCGCAGCGGCGCCTGCGCAGCCGCGTGACGACAGATGCGACCGGAGGCTACAGTGTCTGCGGTGTTCCAATGGACGTCGCGGTGTTCGTGCAGGCCGCGGCCGATTCTCTCGAGAGCGATGTCGTCGAGATGGCGCCCACAGGACAGCGGATTCGGCGGCAAAATATGTCGCTCAGGCGAGCGGGCAGCGTGGCCCGTGGTGTGCTCGCGGGCTTCATCACCGATAGCGCTGGCAAGCCGATCTCCGGAGCGGAGCTCACGATTCCGGAACTGTCGCGCACGGCGCAGACCAATGAGCGCGGACAGTTCCGGCTCGGCGAACTTCCAGTGGGGCGGCATGCCGTGCAGGGTCGGCGGCTCGGGTACGCCGCGGTGGACACCATACTCGACGTGACGGACGGCCAGCCCGAGCTACTTCGACTCGAGATGAGGAGGCTGGTGACACTCGAGTCGGTTCGTGTGACGGAGCGGATCGTGAATCCGACGTTCGATGAGAACAAGCGTCTCGGGCTGGGGCGCTTTCTCGAGCGGGAGGAAATCGCGCGGTTCGACGGGCTCCAGTTATCCGGCGCCTTGCGGCAATTCCAGGGGATGAACCTCATTGGACGCGGTTCGACCGCGGTGGTGGCCAGCACGCGCAAGCCGCCGTCGCTGTCGTCGCCGGGTCCGTGCATCGCGCACGTGTACGTGGATAACCTGCTGATGAACCGCGGCAATCCTGTGCCGGCATTCGACGTGAACACGATCGCCCCCGACCAGGTAGATGCGGTGGAGTGGTACGCGGGAGCGTCGCGGATTCCAGCGCGGTACAGTGAGCTCAACTCGGCGTGCGGGGTGCTGGTAATCTGGACCAGGGCGATGCGGAAGTAGCGAATGTCCGGACCGCGATGGATCGATTCAGGCGCCGCGGCCGTCGCGACGGTCTTTCTGCTCTCGCACGCATGCCGCGCCGGCGCCAGGCGCGCTCGCGACGACGTTGCCGGCTGCTCGCCGAAGAGGTCGTTCCGCACCTCATCGTCGTTCCCGCGACGACGGGCGGGGTGATCGTCCACGTCGGCGACATGGTGGTTGACGGCTCGGGGCGGTTGGCGAGTCTGCGCCGGAAAATGGTGGCTGGGGCGTAGTTGACGGCCTCGCTACGGCGCGCGCGTGCAACTCGAGAGATGGCCCTGCGCCCGCACCGCAAGCGCGCTGTCCGAAACCGCCAACGATGTCATCACACCCGGTAAATCGTTGGTGACCGAGTCCGCGGCGACGTACCTCCCCGCCGCGCAGAGCACGCCCCCAAGCCGCAACTGGCGTCGCACCAGCTCGGGATCTCCTGCGGGCCGCACGCGCCTTGTGATTGCGTGCGCCGTGCGCAGATAGGGCTCCGCTCCAACCGTATCCGCGGCCGCCAGCCGAAGCTCCGCGAGCGCCACGAGCGATGTAAGGAGCAACGGACTCTCGTTCCCGGACGCGCGCCGACGAATGGCAAGTGCATCGAGGTAGAAACGCTCCGCGCCGGGACGGTCCACGCCTTGTTCGGCCAGGACGCTTCCAAGTCGCTCGCGGGTCAAGGTGACGTCCAGCTCGGTTGTGCCCACTGTCGTTTGCTGCCGCCGCAGTACTTCACGCAGCATCTCCTCCGCCTCTACAAACTTGCCGCGACTCTGGAGCGCGCGCGCGAGGCGCGACATCGCGTTGAGCTCCTCTTCCCGAATGCCAAGGTCCTTCCACATCGTGACCGCCTCACTGTGGAAGCGCTCGGCGGATGCGAAATCGCGGCGAGCATTCGCGAGGTTGCCCAGGTTGCCGAGCGTTGCCGCGATGGCGCCGTGCTTCTCCCCGTACAGCGCGCGGCGGCCGGCAAGCGCCTGAGTGTAGAGCGATTCCGCTTCGGCATACTTGCGGCGGAAGGTGAGCGTGTTGGCAAGCGCGACGCGGATGAGCTGGACGTCCGTGTGACCTTCACCAAGCAGCTTGATGCGCATCGCCAGTGCTTCGCGCTGCATGACCTCTGCGCGCTCATCCTTGCGCTGGGCAGCCAGTGCCGCTCCCAGCCGCTCGAGCACGTTCGCGACGTTGGGATGCTCGGTCCCGTAGAGTCGTCGACCGATAACGAGCGCGTTGTTGCCGGTCTGCTCCGCGCCCGCCACATCCCCACGGCGTGACTGGATGAACATCAAAGTGAGAAGGTCGGTGAACACCGTCGAGTGTCCATCGCCGTAAGCCCGTCGCGCGATGCTCTCGGACTCACGCGTGAGCGATTCGGCTTCGGGAAGCCGTCCGGTGAAGGCGAGAATGTTGGCAAGCCGCACCAGGTTGCGTCGGACCGCGGTGTCGGCAACGGGATGATTGCGACGCGACATTGCGACGGCTTCGCGGCCCAGGCGCTCGGCATCCTCGCGCCTGATGTCGTAGTACGCGAGCGTCGCGAGCTCGCCGGTAATGTCGGCGATCTCGTCGTGGTTCGCGGGCAGCAGTGCGCGGGCTATGGAGAGTGCTTCCTCGGCGAAGCGGCGAGCGCCAGTGCGGTCGCCCTGCATCTTCATGGCGTCGGAAATCGCGCGTGCGCCCTGCAGCACGTGGAGGTGCCTTGGTCCGTGCAGCCGTTTGAGGATGGCATGAGCCGACTCGGCGTGGATTCGCGCGGACGCGTAAACGCCGACGCCCATGTAACTCTGGGCGATGGTGGCGTGCGCCGCGGCGCGCGCCGCTGGTTGCTTGCGCAAGCGTTCCCCATTCACGCGAAGCGCGGCGGAGTCTAGCATCTCGCGGACGGTGAGATTCCTGCCTCGCGTGATGTCCGGATCCGGCGACCGCAGCATGTCCGAGAGAAAGCCGCTGACGGCGGACGCCCGCTCGGCTTCGCGGTTCGCACGCGTGGCACTCTCGCGCGAGGCACGCTGGTCACGAGCCGAAGCGTCCCGGGCGGCATCGGCAATGCGGCGCGCCGAGTCTGCAGCGGAGCGACCGGCTTCGGCTTCCGCGCGACGTACGTCCGCCAGGCGGAGTGCGCCGTCGGACTCGATGCGACGCGTCTCGGCCAGCCGCTCGGCCGCCCGGGCGCGCAACGCCTGCCAACTGCTGGCCCCGGTGCCCACGAGCAATGCGATTGCTGCTGCGGCCAACCCGCCCACCACACCGCGGTGACGCCTCGTGAACTTGCGGATCTGATAACCTGCACTTGCGGGGCGCGCGGCGATCGGCTCATCGTGCAGGAATCGATGAATGTCGCTCGAGAGATCGAGTGCCGAGCCATACCGCCGGTTCTTGTCCTTCTCGAGTGCCTTGGCGACGATCGTCTCCACATCGCCGCGCAGCCCCTTGTCGATGGAGCCCAGTGAAGGTGGGTCCTCCGTATTGATCACCCGAAGCGCCTCCAAGAGGGCACGGCGCTCGAGATCGTACGGCAGGCGATCGGCGAGCAATTCGTACAGGATTGCGCCGAGCGCATACACGTCGCTGCGAGTATCGACGTCGAGTGGATCGCCGCTCACCTGTTCGGGGCTCATGTACTGGAGGGTGCCCACCACCTCACCCACCGCCGTCTGGCGCGTGCCGGGCAGGTCGATATCTGTGAGGCGCGCGACGCCGAAGTCGAGGATCTTGGGTTGGCCGGACTCGTTGACGAGAATGTTGCCGGGCTTGAGATCGCGATGGATGACGCCGCGGATATGCGCATGCTCGACCGCCGTGCACACGCGCATCAGGATCGCCAGCCGATCGCGAACGCCGATATCGTGGCAGAAGTCGATCAGCCCCGAGCCCTCGACGTATTCCATGACGATGTAGGGCGTGAGGCCGAGCGTGGCATCGGTACGCCCGCTCGCAAAGATCTGCGCAATGCCGGGGTGCTTCAGGCGACCAAGGATCTCGGCCTCCTGCTGGAAACGAGCGAGCATCTCCGGATGGTGCAGGCCTGCGTGCAGGGTCTTGATCGCAACCAGTCGTTTCGGGTGGCGCTGCTCGGCGAGGAAGACCACGCCCATCCCGCCGGCGTCGATGACGCGCAGGATGTGGTAGTCGTCGATGTCGCGCTCGATCCACGCCTGCGGGCCGCTGGCGAGCGATGCGACCGGACCTTGATCGGCGATACGTGCCGGCAGGCTGGCCTGGACGACCAGCGTGGAACCGCCGGGCGTGGACGACGCCTCCGGGCGTTCGCTCACGGGCCCTCGAATCCGTCCTGGAACAGCGGCAGGGCGCGCACCGGTCCGCCGATGAAAAGGATGCGCCCGGACTCGCTGCGCAGGTCGCCGGGGGCGTTGTCGGCCAGGGTCAACGTAAAGCTCTGCCCGTTGCGCACGGCGCCGTTGCCCATGCCGAGCCACTGCAGTCCTAGCGGATTGCCGGCCGCGAGCGGTCCGAAGCGGCGGAACACCCAGGTGTTGTCGAACGCCACGTCATGGAACGTCGCCAGCACCTGCGCGTTCGAGCAGTTGATGAAC
>JBKJMP010000043.1:0-3273 GCA_046596395.1 Gemmatimonadaceae bacterium | reverse complement strand
GTCGAACAGACGGAGGACATCCGCTTCGTGTCGATGCACCAGTGGCCCTGGTATCCGGGCACGGGAGCGGCGACCGATCGTGGCGAGCACAGGAACGTCTGGAATGCACCGCTGCCCGGTGGACTGCCCCGCGAGCGCTACGTGGACACGCTGATCGGGGCCGTGGATGCCGCGACCGAGGGCTTCCAGCCCGACCTCATCCTCCTGTCGGCGGGGTTCGACTCGCTCGCGGGTGATCCACTCGGCCAGTTCACCCTCGAGCTCGACGATTTCGACCGGTTGACGGGGGAGCTCGTGTCGCGCGCGGAGCAGTGGTGTGGCGGCAGGCTGGTGAGCGCGCTGGAGGGCGGATACGCCCCCGATCGTCTCGGCGTCGCCAGCGTGCGACACATGCGGGCGCTACTCGCGTGAGTTGGTAGCCTCGCCGCGCGGCCCGGCGTATCTTCTCAAGACATGAGAGGAGCGACGGCGTGGCCCTGAACCTGTTCGGCGTGACGGTGAACGACGCGCACGCGTTGCAAGTGAGCGTTCCGGATACCGAGCTCGTGACTGTGCGCGATCTCGCGGCCATCTGCGGTGCGACGGAATACCGCGCGGTGCCGACCGACGATGCGGCGATACAACGTTATGGTGACGTTGTGTCCGCCTTTGTCGCGACCGGGCCCGTCCTGCCAGCGCCCGTCGGCGTGGTGTTCAAGTCGCCCGGCGCCGTGAAGCGCTGGCTCGAACTGCACTATGGCGCGCTCACGGAGGCACTGGCCTACGTGGAGAATCGTGTCGCCGGCCGCGTGCACATCGCGCGCAAGCCGTCGAAGGAGGAGGACGACGTCGCGATCGACGTCGCCGCCGTTGCCGCCGAAAGCCTGCGCGTGCTCAGGCGCGCGGCAGTGGCGACGCTGCCGCAGCGCGCCGACAAGTCCAAGAGTGTCGTGCTGAGCGCCGCGTTCCTCATCGAGCGGGACGTGTGGAAGGACTTCGTGCTCGAAGTGGAGGCACAGGCGCGTATGGTTCCCGGGTTCCGCTTCGAGCTCACCGGGCCTTGGCCGCCATACGACTTCGTGCAGATGCAACTGGGCTCGTAAGCGATGTTCTGCCCGGAGTGCGGAACCTGGAGTCGCGCGCGCGCGGCGGTGTGCAGCCGGTGCAATTCGGCTTTGCCAGAGGTATCGGGCACCCCATTGGAAAAGCCCGACGACGAGATCAGCGCTTTGCGCAAGGCGACGGGCAGCCGGTATCGTATCGTGCGTCGCCTGGGCGGCGGCGGGATGGCCACCGTGTACCGCGCGGAGCAGATGCCCCTCGGCCGCGACGTCGTGGTGAAGGTGCTGCACTCGCATCTCGCCCGCGATCCCGAGATGACGGAACGGTTTCGGCGCGAGGCCGAAGCCGCCGCGCAACTCGTGCATCCCTTCATCTGTCCGTTGCTCGACTTCGGCAAGTCCGGCGAGATCGTCTACATCGTGATGCCGTATCTGGGCGGTGGCTCGCTGGCGGATCGCGTGCACAGGGATCGCGCGGTGTCGCCGGTGGTCGTCGCGGGCGCAGCAGCCCAGGTGGCGGTGGGGCTCGATCATGCGCATCGTCGAGGCGTCGTGCACCGTGACGTGAAGCCGGACAACATCCTGTTCGACGAGGATGGGAACGCGCTCATCACCGACTTCGGGATCGCGACGGCGCGCTTTCACGGACGCCTCACCGCGACTGGCCGCGCGATGGGTACGCCGCACTACATGAGCCCCGAGCAGGCGATGGGCAAGCTCGTGGACGGGCGCAGCGACCTCTATGCCCTCGGCGTCGTGATGTACGAGGCGCTCGTGGGCTTCCCGCCGTTCGACGGCGCGGATGCGTTCTCGGTCGGCTACAAGCATGTCCACGAGAAACCGGTGGATCTCCAGGACGTGGACTCGCGCCTGCCGGAGGGGCTGGTGGCGGTGGTGATGCGGTGCCTCGCCAAGGCGGTGGACATGCGTTACGCGCGTGGCGACGCACTCGCCGATGCGCTCCTGTCCTACCTCAACACCGCCGACGACTCCACCGGGCCACGTCGTGCCGCTGGACTCGCCCGCCGACCGGTACCCTCCGAACGCGCATGAAGCTCTCGCACGAAGTCGTCACGCTTCGCACGAAAAACCCCTTCGTCATCGCCCGCGGCTCGAATACCGAGTACCGCGCGGTGCGCATCACCGTCACCGCGCCCGACGGCGGCATGGGCTGGGGCGAGGCGGCGCCGAGCAAGTTCTACGGCGAGACGGCGGACACCGTCGTAAGCGTGCTGCCGCTGCTCGCTGCGGCGATCGAGGATGCGGACGGCTGGTCGCTCGAGGCGATGGAGCACGCGCTCGCGAAGGCGATCCGATTCAACGGCGCCGCGCGCGCCGGCGTGAGTGCCGCGCTGCATGACCTCATGGGCAAGCGGTTGGGTGTCCCCGTCTGGAAGTTGTGGGGACTCGATCCCGCCGCGTCGCCCCCGTCGAGCTTCACCATCGGCATCGCGCCGGACGAGGAGACCCTGCGCGCACGCGTGACCGATGCGGCGCAATACCCTGTCCTGAAGTTGAAGCTCGGATCCAACTGGGACGAGCGCATCGTTCGCGTCGTTCGCGAGATGGAGCCGAAGAAGATCCTGCGCGTGGATGCAAATGCGGGATGGACGCCGAAATCGACACTCCGCATCGTTCCCCTGTTGCACGAGCTCGGCGTGGAGTTCGTAGAGCAGCCGCTGCCGCCCGGCGATATGGAAGGACTGCGCTTCGTCCGCGAGCGGTCGGCACTTCCCATCGTTGCCGACGAGAGCTGCCTCGTGTCGGGCGACATCCCCAAGCTGGCGGGGGTGGTGGACGGGATCAACATCAAGCTGGCCAAGTGCGGCGGACTGCGTGAGGCGCTGCGGATGATTGCGACGGCGCGCGCGCACGACATGCTCGTGATGGCGGGGTGCATGATCGAGAGCTCACTGGGGATTTCTGCGGCCGCGCAGTTTGCTCCGCTGCTGGATTGTGCGGATTTCGATGGGGCGGAGCTTGTTGCGAACGACCCATATGTTGGGGCGACGATTCATGGAGGGGTGATTGAGATGGGGAGTGGAGACGGAATTGGGGTCAGCTACCGATAGCTAGTGTCCGTCCTGAAACAGCCAGTTCTGTTCGATTATCGGGTTGTCACCCGAGCGAGCACTTCAGGATCACATCCACGGCCTTGTGGAAATCTCTTCTGCTCGGCTTCAACACGGAGAACACGGAGTGGGCACGGAGTCCACGGAGAACGCCAAACCCC
>JBKJMP010000606.1:0-15072 GCA_046596395.1 Gemmatimonadaceae bacterium | reverse complement strand
CTACGGCGGCAAGCACGACACACGGACGCTGCAACTCCTGGGTGCGCCTACGCCTCGTCCGTCCGAGTGACGCCGGGAATCTCGAGGATCACGTCCGGCCCATACATCCGCGACGGCGTCTGGAATCCCGCCCGCACCTCGCCCGCGAGCGCCTTCATCGCCAGATGCACCGCGGTCTGCGCCGTGAGGACATACCCGCTCGGCGCCCGCAACCGCGACACGGCGCGACGTCCATCCGCCGTCACCGCCTCACCCCACAGCAGGCTCACGCCGCGCGCGGCAGCTTCCTCGCTCGGCCCCGCCGCGCCGCTCCGCACGCGCGACTGCATCGCACGCTGAACAGGTCCGCTTCGCAGTACTGGACCCAGCCAGCGCGACGCGACCAGCGCGCGCCGCGCCGACGGACGCATGCTGATGTACACGTCGATGTTCGGGATGCCGGTGCTGTGGTACGCCGTGGAGACGTCGCCCCACGGAATGGTCGTCGCGTCGCGCAGCCGCCCGTCGCCGAAATCGATCTTGCGCGTCCGCCAGGCCTTTGGGACATCGACGATGCGGCCATCGCGGCGAACGGAGCCGGGCGACGCAAGTCCCTCGATCGCGGTGAGCATCGTCCCGCGCGACGCACCACCGATCGCGCGGAAGGCGAGCGAGAGGTGAACCGCGTCCGGCAGGCGTCGCTTCAGGTGCGCGGCGAGGCAATCGCTCGGCACCACGTCGAATCCAACGCCCGGCAGCAGCATGATCCCCGCAGCGCGCGCCTCGGCATCCCGCGCCGCGAGCCCCTCGAACACGGCGATCTCGCCGGTGATGTCGAGGTAGTGCGCGCCCGCCCGCAAGCACGCGTCCGACATCGCGCGCCACGTGTGCGCGAACGGACCGGCGCAATGCAGCACGACGTTCGCGCCGGCAATCGCGGTATCGAGCGCGGCGGAATCATCGATCGCCGCCGCGTGCCACCGTAGTCCCAGCGGTTCCGCCTGGGCGCGCACCGCCAATGCATTGCGTGCGACCAGCGTCGGTCTCAGCCCGCGCGCGAGCGCCTCGGCAACGATGAGGCGCCCGGTGTATCCCGTAGATCCGTAAACGACGATCAGGGCTTCCAAGCCATGGCGGGCACCGTCGCCTTGTTCTTGAACGGTCCAGCGGCCAACTGCGCCCATCCATTCGGGATCGCATCGACCTGGCTGAAGCTGTACACCGACATGCCAGTCGCCGAACGATCGTGCGCGAGGTTGATCTGGGCGGCCATCTCGGTCCATCCCTTGATCGCCCCAACGCCGACGTACACGTGACGTCCGGCTTGCCGTTCGATGCGCTGGATGTGGTCATCCAGCACGCACGTCCAGTCGGTGTTCGAGCAGTACGCCTTCACCGTCCACGACGCCGATGCCGCCGTGGCGGGATAGTTCATCGGCACCTCGACGTCGAGGAAACCGCCCTGTGCCCACGCCTGTGGATCCTGGAAGAGATCGGTGAAGCTCCAGCTCGCGGACCAGCCGGCTCGCGGCTTGTAGCCCGGGAAGACCGCGGCCGACAACACCATCGACGGATTGACCGCGTTCACGGCGGCGTGGATCTCCTGCACGCCCTGGTTGACGAAGCCGCGACGGAAGTCGAGCCACGCGGCTTGCGCGTTGGACGACGGGAATGCGCCGGTCGCGGCCTTGAACGCATCCTGGCTCGGCTGGTCATACGAGAACGTGTTGCCGGGATAGCGGACGCGATCGAGGTGAATGCCCTTGAGCCCGAGCGGCCCATATCGCGCCGCGACATCTGCGGCGACCTGCGCCACCTGTGTCCGCACTCCGGAAACGCCAGGCGACACCCACATGTACTCGGAAGTCGTCGCGCAGTTGTCCACCTGCCGCGTGATGACGCCCGTCGTGAAGTTTTTCGTGCTCATGCTCCATGAGGGATTCGCCTTGAGCCAGTTCGGCGGCGTGCTGTTGATGAACTGGTTGCACGCCGTTGCACTGCCCGAGATGAACCCGGTGTAGACGTTGAGCCATGCATGCACCTGGATGCCGTACTTCGCCGCCTCGAGGAGGGCGACCGCGAGCGGGTCGCGCGACGGACGCGGACCGCCGAGCGTGCCGCACATGCGCGGCGAGCAGGGCTCGATGCTGGAGTAGTAGAACGCGTCGCCCGCCGCGCGCGCCTGGAAGTACACGACGTTGAAGTTCGCGCTCGCTGCCTTCTGGAAGATCGTGGCAATCTTCGCGAAATCCACCGCGGACGACGTCGTGAACTCGAAGCGCGTGACCCACAGTGCGCGGGCTTCAACTGGATTCGTCACCGTCACGGCAGAGGTGCCGGTCTGTCCTTCGGACGTCGCCGTGACGACGGCCTCGCCGAGCTCCTTCGCCGCGGCCGTATCGTTGCTGGCCTTCATGTAGAAGATGGCCGCGTCCGACGAGCTCCACGTGACGGCGCGACCAGTGAGGACCTTGTCGCGGCGGTCACGCAGCGTCGCGGTGAAGTTCACCTTGTGAAACTGCGGCACTGATACCGTCGCCGGCTCCACCGTCACCGAGGCAACGGGCTGCGGCCACACCACAAGGAGAAGTGAGTCGCTCTTGCCTTCGACGGTCGCCTGAATGGTGGTGCTGCCGACGCCGAGGCCGATCGCCTCACCCGTGCTCGAGACCGACGCGACCGCCGGTGCGCTGGACGTCCACGTGATCGTGCGCCCCACGAGCGGCACACCCACCGAGTCGAGGGCGGTCGCCACGAAGATCGTCGTATCATCGAGCGAGATGGAATCGAGTCCCGAGAGTTCTACCGACGCAACGGGCACAGAGACGACAATGACGAGGATGCTATCGAGCCCCTTCTTGTGATCGACGACGACGTACGTCGAGCCGGTGTCCTGCGCCGTGATCAGTCCCGTCGAATCGACCGTCACCACCATCGTGTCGCGCGATGTCCACCCGATGTGCCGCTTGTGCTCGAGCTCCTTGCCATTCGGGTTGAACACGGCAGCGTCGAGTTGCTCGCTTGTGCCGCCGCGCGCGCCCCGCTCGGCCGATGGTGTCCGAATCATCAACGTCGTCACATCCTTCGACGCGCGCGTCGTCACGTCGAACTCGGCGCCGCCGGCTGGCGGGGCGACGGTGGGCCGCTCCCCCGTGCACGACGCCACGAGCGCGAGGGAAAGAAGCAGGGAAGAGCGAAGGACGGCCGTACGGTGCATCGAGAACCTCGGGGTGGCGGGGGGCTTCGCGGTATGCGAGTCCGCCGCAAACATGCGGTGCGCCACGCGGCCGTCACAAGTCGCACTTGTCAGGCGGCTGCGGTCGGCTCGCCCCGGGAGCCGCCGATGCGCCACCGCATCCGGCGCACGATCACTACGCCTGCCGCCACCAGCAGTCCGAGCGGCACGATGACGCCGAGCGCCGCGATGCACCAGGCGACGAAGCCAAGCGACCGCTCCCACGCCAGCGCGAACGCATTCACGAGCGGGCTCGGCTGTCGGCGATCCATGAGTCCGATCGGCTCGTGCAGCGTGACCGAGAGGGTGCTCATCGACGCGCGGCGCTCCATGTAGCGAAGGCGTGCGTCGTAGCGCTCGATCTCCTCGCGAACGCGCTGGAGCTCGTGCTCGACCTGAAGCACGTCCGACAGCCGGCCGGTCCGCGTCGCGAGCAGCTCGACGAGGCGCGTTTCCATCCGCTTCGCGTTCGCCGCCCGGGCGCCGAGGTCCACGTACTCCTCGCCGACGTCCTGCGCGGTGACGTTTACCGACTCCACCTTGCCGAGCGCCGAAAGCGCGTTGACGAGCGCGTCGAACTGCGCCGAGGGGACGCGCAATTCGAGCGTGGCCGACGGTTCCTCGTCCCTGCCGTTGCGCAGGATCGCATTCCCGACGGATCCGCCGTGCTGGGCAGCGGCCTGCCGGATTCGGCCGAGTGCGTCGGGAACCCGCGCCACCTCGACCGTTGCGGCGCCGGAGCGCACGAGCATTGCGCCGGATGCGTCGATCGCGGGGGGGAGGAGGCCGGAGCCGAACGACAGCTGGCGTGTCGCACCGTCGGCACCTCGCCCCACAGTCGCCCGGTTGGCGGCCTGGGAGTGTAGCTCCACTGGCGGCGCCGCAGCGGGGGCCGCAATCGCCATCGCCTGCACCTCCGTGGCCTTGTCCGTGAATGCTGCCGCATCAGTGGCAACCATGGGCGATGCCGAGCCTGCGCTCTCGCTCGAGTCGCGGCCACACGCAGCGACGGCGAGGGCAACGCCGAGGGCGGCGATCAGAGCGGGAACAGGAAGATGGGTGCGCTTTCGCATGACGGCTCCAGTTGTACATCTTGAGGTTGATTTGCAATCCTGCTTGGAGACGCTTCTCGACCTGCGACTTGCACAAGCCCGTTCTCCGTTCTCCGTTCTCCGTTCTCCGTTCTCCGTTCTCCGTTCTCCGTTCTCCGTTCTCCGTTCTCCGTTCTCCGTACCTCGTTTCGAGTTTCGATCATGCTTCGCCGTGCCCTCACTCTCGCCCTGCTGGCTGCTGCTGAACTTTCTGCGCAAGCCGTGTCCGCTCCAGTCGCGAACATGCGGCACGAGGTGACCGCGGACGGACCGGCACTCTCCGCCAGGCGGCTCGGCATCTCGACGTCGTTCGACGTTGCCGGCAACGGCGTGGTGTTGCTCTCCCTCCCCGCGTGGACCCCCGGCGCGTACGAGATCAGCGATTTTGCCCGGTCGGTGAGCGACTTCGCCGCGCGGCAGGACGGTACCGAGCTCCGATGGGACAAGGTCGATCCGGATACGTGGCGTGTCCGTCCCGCGCGTGCAGGTCGCGTGACCGTGAGCTTCGACTACGCCGCCGACTCCCTCGACAACGCGATGTCCTGGACGCGCGAGGATTTCGCGCTGTTCAACGGCACCAACGTGTTCATGTATCCGGAAGGCCGGTCGCTCGAGTTCGCGTCGACCGTCGTGATCCGCACCGACGCCGATTTCAGGATCGCCACCGGCATGACCCCCGCGGGCACGCGGACGTACAAGGCCGCGAATTTCCACGAGCTCGTGGACATGCCCTTCTTCGTCGGCCGGTTCGACCTGGACAGCGCCACCGTCTCGGGCAAGACGTTCCGCTACGCGACGTATCCCGTTGGCAGCGTGGCTGGACCCGCGCGCGCCGAGGCGTGGTCGCAGATCAAGCGCATCGTGCCCGCGCAGGTGAACGTCTTCGGTGAAGTGCCGTGGGACGCGTACGTCCTGCTCCAGATCACCGACTCCACCTCTGGCGGGTACTCGGGGCTCGAGCACAGCAACTCGCACGTGAACATCGTGGCGCCCGGATTCACGGGCAGCGACTTTCAGCCGTCGCTCTACGCGCACGAGATCTTCCACGCGTGGAACGTGAAGCGGCTTCGTCCCGCCGACCTCGTGCCCTACCAGTACGACCGCAAGCAGCCCACCACGTGGCTGTGGATGAGCGAGGGCATAACGGATTACTACGCTGACATTGCCGAGGTGCGCGGCGGGGTGATCGATGCTGCCGGGTTCTATGCGCTGACGTCGGGCAAGATCGGCGAGATCGCGATGACCGTGCCTTTCGCGCTCGAGGATGCGTCGCTCAACACGTGGGTCCACCCGACCGACGGAACGGGCTACAGCTACTACCCCAAGGGCTCGCTCGCCGGCTTCCTGCTCGACATTACCATCCGCGACGGCAGCGACAACCGGCGCTCGCTCGACACCGTGATGCGCGAGCTCTACCAGGCTACCTATAAGAAGGGCAGGGGCTTCACGCCCGAGGACTTTTGGAGTGCAGTGCGCCGCGCGTCGGGGCTCAGCGCCGCCGCTGCCGAGGAGTTCGAGCGGCTCTACGTCGACGGACGAGCGCCATACCCGTGGGGGACGGCCCTGGCGAAAGTCGGCCTCGCCCTCCTGCCGGACAGCTTCCCGCGCATCGGCGTCACGACGGGCAACGATCCCACAGGCGCCATTCGCGTCATGGAAGTCGAGCCTGCGGGTGCGGCCGCGCTCGCCGGCGTTCGGCCAGGCGACGAGTTCATCAGCGTGGGCGACATCCTCATCTCGGATCAGGAATTCGGCGCGAAGTTCCGTCTCCGCTACATGGGCCGGCCGACTGGTTCCCCGCTGCCGATGGTCGTGAAGCGCGGCACGGAGATGATCACGCTCGCGGGGCGGCTGGCCTACACTTCGGGCACGCCGCGCATCGCCGAGGATCCGTCGGCAAGCCCGCGCGCCGTGCGCCTCCGCAATGGGATTCTCCGCGGACTCACCGACAGGTAGGCTGGGTTAGCTTTCCCGTTCGCTCCAACACTCCTTCGCCCGCATCGCAATCCACATGCGCATCTCGAAGCTCGGCGTGATCGGCGCCGGCACGATGGGAAGCGGCATCGCCGCACTCGCGGCATCGGCCGGAATTCCCGTGGTTCTTCTCGACATCGCCGGGAAGGACGGCGACGCCAACGGACCTGCCAAGGCCGGCCTCGAGCGCGCGCGGAAGGCGCGCCCCGCCGCCTTCATGGATCCCGCGCGCGCGTCGCTCATCACACTCGGCAACCTGGACGCTTCGCTCGAGATGCTACGCGACTGCGACCTCATCGTCGAGGCGATCATCGAACAGCCCGCTCCCAAGCAGGCGCTCTACACGCGGCTCGAGCCGCTCCTCAAGCCGGGGGCGATCGTCGCGTCGAACACGTCGGGCATTCCGATGCAGGTGCTTACCGAGGGCCGCACCGACGCATTCAAGCGGCGCTTCCTCGGCATGCACTTCTTCAATCCAGCGCGCTACATGCACCTGCTGGAGCTCATCCCCACGATGGACACCGAGCCCGACGCACTTGACGCCACGCGCCGGTTCTCGGAGGTCGTGCTCGGCAAGGGCATCGTCATCGCAAAGGACGTCCCCGGATTCGTGGCCAACCGGCTTGGCGTGTACGGCATGGTCGCGGCGATGAAGGGATTGATGGAGTCGGATCTCACCATCGACGAGGTTGACGCGCTCACGGGCCCGCTGCTCGGCCGCGCGAAGAGCGCGACCTTCCGCACCGCCGACCTCACGGGGCTCGACGTCCTCCAGCATGTCTCGACGGGGCTCGGCCGGAGTACGGGTGAAGACTTCAGCATGCCTGACTGGGTGGTGAAGCTCGTCGCGAGCGGACGACACGGCGACAAGACGAGCAGCGGCTTCTACAAGAAGACCGGCAAGGAGATCACGACCCTCGATTGGCGGACGCTCGAGTATGGACCGCAGCAGAAAGTCGAGGATCCGGCGCTCGCTTCGCTGCTGAAGCAGCCGCTCGAGCAGCGTCTGCCGATGGCCGAGAAGCTACCGGGCAAGTACGGGGAGTTCGTACGGAATTATCTGGTGCGCATGTCGCACTACGTGTTGAAGACGGCGCCGCTCATCGCGTACGACATCGTTTCCGTCGATCGGGCGATCGAGTGGGGCTATGCGTGGGAGGCGGGTCCGTTCCAGCAGATGGACGCGATCGGTCACGACGTGCTGCGCGACGGGTTCACGCGTCTCGGTCTCGACGTGCCGGCGCTGCTGGACCAGGCCGGCGGCGCGTTCTACAAGCCGTCCGAGAACGGTTGGACGCAGCTCTCGTTTGACGGGACGTTTATCCCGGTGCCACCGGTGCCCGGACAGATCGCGCTCGAGCTGGTGCGCGCGCGGAAGGGCGCGGTCGTCGAATCCGCGAAGGATGCCAACCTCATCGACCTCGGCGACGGCGTGCTGTTGCTCGAGGCGCGCAGCAAGATGAACACGATGGGTGCTGGCGTACTCGGTATGCTGCGCACGGCGCTCGAGCGCGTGGCCGAAGGGAAGTACGAGGGACTCGTGATCGGCAACGACGACCCGCGCGCGTACAGTGCGGGTGCGGACCTCAGTGCCGTGGTGATGCAGGTGCAGGCGCAGGACTGGACCGGCATCGAGAAGATGGTCCGCTACTTCCAGGAGGGCGCGATGATGGTGCGTCGCGCACCGTTCCCGGTCGTCGCCGCGCCCTTTGGCCTGACGCTCGGCGGGGGGTGCGAGTACGCGCTGCACTGCGATCGCATCCAGGCGCACTCGGAACTGTACATGGGACTCGTGGAAGCCGGCGTGGGGCTGATTCCCGGCGGCGGTGGAACCAAGGAAATGTTGTTCCGCTTCTCCGAGCAGCTCGCGGCATACGATGAAGCCGATCCGTTCGAGGCGGTGAAGCGCGCGTTCAAGCTCATCGCCATGGCGACGACGAGCACCAGCGCGCTCGAGGCCCGGTCGCTTGGCTTCCTGCGCCCGGTGGCGGATCGCATCACGATGAATCGCGATCGTCTCATCGCGGATGCGAAGGCACGCGTGCTCGACCTCGCGCCGGACTACGTCGCGCCGATTCCGAAGACGATCACCGCCATTGGCAAGGACGGACTGGGTAACCTCGCGTATGCCGGATGGGCCATGCGCGAGGGGGGTGCGATCAGCGATCACGACGTCCGCATCGCGAAGGAGCTCGCATACGTGCTCTGCGGCGGCGATGGTCCGCCGCGCGTCGTGAGCGAGCAGGACATTCTCGACCTCGAGCGCGAGGCGTTCATGCGCCTGCTGGGAACGAAGGAGACGCAGGAGCGGATTGGTTACACGCTGAAGACCGGCAAGCCGCTACGGAACTGATGTCATCCTGAGCGAAGCGAAGGATCTGCACGTGACGGTCCATCGCTCCGCTCAGGACGCCTATAAAAGGGAGAAGACCATGAGCAATTCCAACGACGTCGTCCTCGTGTCCGCCGTGCGGACGCCTGTTGCGAAGGGGAAGAAGGACGGCGCACTTGCCGCGACGCACCCCATCGAGCTTTCCGCGCTCGTCATGCGGGACGCCATCGAGCGCGTCAAGGTGGACGCGAGCATCATCGACGACGTGATCTGGGGATGCGCGATGCCCGAGGCGTCGCAGGGACTCAACGTCGCTCGGCTCAGCGCACTGCGCGCGGGATTTCCCGTCGAGGTGCCGGCGCAGACCGTGAACCGCTTCTGCTCGTCTGGGCTCCAGACCATCGCGAACGGCGCGATGCAGATCATGAGCGGCATGGCCGACGTTGTACTCGCGGGTGGCATCGAGATGATGAGCCAGGTGCCGATGTCGGGCTACCACGCGCGGCTCGATCCCGAGGCGATGGAGTCGTACATCGGCATGGGCTTCACCGCGGAGAACGTGGCCGAGCGGTGGAAGGTGAGCCGTGCGGACCAGGATGCGTGGGCGCTGCGCAGCCAGCAGCGCGCCGCCGCGGCGCTCGGCAACGGCGCCTTCGATTCGCAGATCCTGGCCGTGCCCGTGGAGCGCGTGAGCTGGAACGGCACCGAGAAGCAGGTCGAGGCGTTGTCGTTCGCGCGCGACGAGCTCGTTCGCGCCGAGACGACGGCTGAGGGGCTCGCAAAGCTGCGTCCCGCGTTCAAGGCCACTGGCACGGTAACGGCAGGCAATGCGAGCCCCTACTCCGACGGTGCCGCGGCGGTGCTGCTCATGCGCCGGTCCGTTGCCGACAGCAAGGGACTCCAGCCCATCGCGCGGTTCGTCAACTTCGCCGTCGCTGGCGTGGATCCGGACATCATGGGCGTTGGTCCCATTCGCGCCGTGCCGAAGGTGCTCGAGCGCTCAGGCTTCACGATGCAGGACATCGACCTCATCGAGTTCAACGAGGCCTTCGCGGCGCAGGTGATTGCGGTGATGCGCGAGCTTGGCATGCCCGAGGAGAAGGTGAACGTGAACGGCGGCGCCATCGCGCTCGGCCATCCGCTCGGTGCCACGGGCGCGAAGCTCACCACGCAGCTCGTTCACGAGCTCGGACGTCGCGGTGGCGGCACCGGGCTCGTGACGATGTGCATCGGTGGTGGCATGGGCGCGGCTGGAATCTTCGAGGTGTATCCCGCCGCGGCGTGAGAGTCCGGCGCTTGAATGCCAGCGAAGCCTCGGCCGCCGTGCCTGCGCTCGCGGAGATCCTCATCGAGTGCGTGGAGGGCGGCGCGTCGGTGAGCTTCATGCCGCCGATGGCCGTCGAAAAATCCACGCAGTTCTGGACGATGGTCGCCGACGGCGTCGCGCGCGGCGAGCGCGCGCTCCTCGTGGCCGAGGACGATGGGGGCACGGTCATCGGGACGGTGCAGCTCATCCTCGCCCTGCCGGAGAACCAGTCGCACCGCGCCGACGTCGCGAAGATGCTCGTGCGCCGCAGCGCCCGCCGGCGGGGCGTCGCACAACGACTCATGGAGGCCGTCGATGAGGTCGCGCGCGACGAGGGACGAACGGTGCTCGTCCTCGACGCGGTCACCGACGGCGATGCCGCGCGACTGTACTCTCGGACCGGGTGGCAGCGCGTCGGCGACGTGCCGAATTTCGCGCTGATGCCCGACGGATCCTTCTGCTCGACGACGTACTTCTACAAGCACCTCGAGTTCCTAGGGCAGGCGCATCAGGCGACGACGCACGCCCATGATTCCGACGAGGCCAAGCGCGAATAGCGTCACGGTGGCCGGCTCGGGCGTCGCAGTCACTGCAACCAGCCGCACGTCGCCTCCCCAGTATGAGTCGACGTTGGGATTGAGGAGGTCCGGGAACACCAACGCGCCGCCGAACTGCCACTGCTCGTTCACGTGCGTGATCATCGGCGCCGATGTGAACGTCGCATTCACCATGTACGGGTCGTCGTTGGAGCCCGCATACGTCGCCGCCACGAAGTAGGTCGAGCCGATGTTCAACGAGATCGGCGCGATGTCGTTGAAGCGGAAGTTCCCGTCCAGAATCGCCGACGTGCCCGACGCGATCAATGTGCTGAAGAGCAGGGTGCCGTCGCTGGCCCAGAGCCCGACTTGATGGCTGTTGCGCAGCCCGTCGCTACCCTGGTCGAAAATGCCGAGCGAGACCACGTTCGCCGCGCTCACCACGGTGAACGAGCGGCCGAGATTCCAGGCGCCGGTCTGGAGGACCTGACCATCGTTGGCGACGATGGCGCCGCGCACCTGTGCCTGGATGGCGGGTGCAGCCGCCGCGGTGAGCGAGAGGAGCGCGGCGAGGGCAGTGCTGGAGATGCGCATGACGGGTCCCCTTGAGAAACGTGTGTCGCCGGCAACGACTGCCGACGGTGACTGAGCGCCAAGTTGGGCGCCTGTCGGCAACTCGGCGTCACCCGCACGCAACTCACTGTGGATGTGTGAGTTGCGTCAGGTGCCCGGGCGCGTTCCCGATCGATCGCCGCCTGAAATCATTTGAAATGCCTCGGCGGCTGCCGTATCGTTGGCGCCCGAGAGCCCACTCCCTCACCCACGGGCGCACGTGGCCATCGACACGCCACTGATCCTCCAGACACTCGGTGACCTCCGCCTGCACGGTCCGGATGGCGACCTCCTCCCGCATCGCCGGAAGGAGCTCGCGCTACTGGTCGTGCTCGCGACGCGGGCGCCGAAGCCGGTGCGGCGCGAGGAGCTGCAGGCGCGCTTCTGGGGCGAGCGCGACGAGCAGCGCGCGCGGCACTCGCTTCGGCAGGCGCTCCTGCGCGTCCGTCGCGCGTGCGGGGACGACGTCGTCATCGCGACACCGGACACCTTGCGTCTCACGGAGTCGCGCATCGTCACCGACGTGCAGCGATTCTCCGATGCGGCGGCCCGGGGGAGGTGGCGCGAGGCCGCAGGGCTCTGGGCGGGCGACTTCATGCCTGGTTGTGAAGACGTCGGCGGCGAGGAGTTTCGCCACTGGCTCGAGGCCGAACGACCGCGGTTGCGGAACGTGCTCCGGACCTGCTTCGCCGGCGTCGTGCGTGATCACGAGGCGCGCGGTGAGTGGAGCATCGTCGCTGAATGGTCCGAGCGATGGACGGAGCAGTTCCCCGGCGATGAGGCTGCGGCGGAAGCGCTCGTGGGCGCCCTCTGCCGGCATGGTGACGTGAACGGTGCCGTGGCGGCTCGCGCTGCCTTCGTCCGCCGGCTCGCGCAGGATCTCGACGACGAGCCATCGGCCGAGTGGTCGCGGCGCATCGAAGAACTCATCGTCGACGCGCGTTCGCGACCAGCGCCGCCAGCGATGGCATCGATACCGTCGCCCGCCGAGCCGGCATCGTTCGTGGGCGCAGCCAGCCCGACCACGCCCTCACGAACGCTGCGTCGCGGCCGCCGTGCACTCGGCATCGCGCTCCTCGCGGGCGTCGTTCTCCTGTTGGCCGCATGGCGCTTCGACTGGTTCGGTCGCCCTGCGCCGAGCGCGCGACTCGCCGTCGGGTACGTGGAGACCTTGGGGTTCCCCGACTCGGCGAAGGCGCTCCCGTCGCTCCTCTCGATCAATCTGAGTCGGGTGCGCGGGCTCGCCATGATGAGCGAGGCGCGCATCCAGGAAGTGCGCGTGCAGCTTGGAAGTCGCGGAGACGAGGCCGCTGCACTGCAGCGCGCGGCGCGCGCGGCTGGTGCGGACGAGATCATAGAGGGCGTGCTCGCACGGCGGCCGAATGGACGGCTGCGCCTCGATCTTCGTCGGGTGGACCTCGCGCGAGGAACGTCTCGCACTGCCTACGCCGTCGAGGGGGCCGATCTCTACGAGGTCGCGGACGCTGCCGCAGCGCGCATCGCCCGCGACTTCGGAGTCGAGCTGACGACCGCCAATGCCGGTGGCTCGTCGCGCTCGTTGGCCGCATCCCGCCTCTATGAGGAGGGCTTGCGCGCATACTACGGAGGAGAGGCGACTGCCGCGGGCCGCATGTTCCACGCAGCGCTCGCAGATGATTCCACGTTCGCCATGGCGGCATACTTTGCCGCGCGCGCGACGGGGGGCCCGGGAGCGAACGCGCTGCTGCAACGCGCGCGGCGGCTCTCGCGACACGGCTCTGACCGCGATCGACTCATCATCGAATCGCACTGGCTGGGCTCGCGCGATGAGCCAACGCAACTCGCGGTGGCCGAAACGCTCGCCATTCGATATCCCGCCGAGCCGGCGGCGCATTTCGAGTACGCGCGTGCCCTCGTGCGTGGCGGCCGGTTTCTCGAGGCGGTCCCGTACTTCCGACGCGTGGTGGAGATGGACTCCCTCGGCCTGAACGGCGCCCGCGCGCTGTGCCTCGCGTGCGATGCCTATCGCGGCGAGCTCGATGCATATCGGTTGGCGGATTCGCTCCCTGCGGCGGCGCGCGTCGGCCGCGAGTGGACTCGCAGGCAGCCGCGCTTCGCGACGGCGTGGTATTCCCTGGCCGGCGTGCTGTTCTCGGACGGGAAGGTTGACGAAGCCCTCGATGCCACTGCGTCGGCGAGCCGCGTGGATCCCGCACGAAGCATCGCCATCCACGGACTGATGGACCCATGGCTCCGGGCCGGTGACTTCGAGTCGATCGAGCGATACCGGCTTGGCCTATTGGCGAATCCATCACCCGAGTCGCAGACGAGCGCATTGTCGGCACACGTGTACTCGCTCCGCTATCGTGGCCGCTTTGCCGAGGCGCTTCCGTTGGCACGACGCTCACGCCTGATTACGATGTCCAGCGAATCGCGGCACGGCGACGTCTATCCACTCGCGACGGTCCTGTTCGAGGTGGGCCGATTCCGTGAATCCGCCGCTCTGTTCGATTCCATCTCATCGCCCGATCCGAACGACTCGCGGGCGCGGCAAGGCCGCAATCGCGCCTGGTTTCTCTCGCACGCAGCCACAGCCGTTGCGTCGCTCGGCGATACGGCGTGGTTGCGGCGCCTCGAGGACTCCGTCCGAGTCAGCGGGGCGCTGAGCGGATTTCGTCGAGACCAGTTGCTGCACCACTACGTGCGCGGCTTGCGGCTTCGCCTCGCGGGACGGACGTCGGACGCGATCGACGCCTTTCGGCAATCGCTTTTCTCTCCGGTCGAGGGCAATACACGCGCGAGTCTCGAGCTCGGGCGCACGCTTCTCGACGGCGGTCGCCCGACAGAAGCGGTGGATATCCTGCGATCCGCGCGGCGAGGCCCGATCGGCGCATCGGGGCAGTACGTGAACCGCACCGAGCTCGAGATACTGCTTGCCCGCGGCTTCGACGGTGCTGGTCAACGCGACAGTGCAGCGGCGCATTACGCCTGGGTGCTCAAGGCGTGGACGAACCCGGATCCGTCGCTCCGCGCGCAACGCGATGCGATCCAGCGGCGCGCGCGAGAGATCGCCTCGCGATAACGGACCGGGTGGCAGCGCGTCGGCGACGTGCCGAACTTCGCGCTGATGCCGACGGATCCCTCTGCTCGACGACATACTTCTACAAGCACATCACCGAGTAGCGCCTCCCCGCGCCATTCGTCGCGAGTGCCGGGCACCCGCACGCAACTCACGGCCTGGCGCCAGTGAACCCCGCGAAATACTTCTCCAGCTCCTCCATTGGAAGCGCGCGGTTCACGATCAGGACCTGATGCACGAGTGTCGTGCTCTCGCCTGCCTCGAGCTTGAGCCGGCGTGCATTGGCACCCGTGCTCGAAGCGGCGGCACGCGCCTGGTTCGTCGCGGCGAGTCCAGACTCGCCGGGATTCCAGTGCGTCGGAAAGGCGGCATTCTTCGGGTGGTCCAGCACCGCGAATGTCACGGAGTCAGTCGCAACCGGCCCCGTGAGCAACGTCCACCATCCGCGCGGGCGTTCCGGGTTTGCCGAAACCGACATCCCGCCATGTTCCGCATGCGACGTATCCCGCCCTGGCTCGCTGCTCGAGCGCGGAGTCATGGGCTCCAGTCCCCCACTCTCCATCGGCAGCGACTCGAGCGCACGCGCAACTCGCACGCCGACCAATGCGCGGCCGTTGTTCGTGAACGTGACCGTGGTATCCAACGCCGTCACGGTCGTGATCCGGTCGATCGATCGAAAACCCTCGTGTGCGCGAACGATGAAGTGAACGTCTTCCTTTACGAGCGCCTTGCCCTGCGCGTTCAGCCACTCCATGGTGACCTCGAGGGAGCCTTCGCCATCACCACTCCGAACACCCCGAACGGTCCGATGGACGACTGATCCGGCTCTTCGTGCGGGAGTCCTTGCCGCGGGCGTGCCTGTGATCGCGAAGGCGAGCCCGTTCGCGTCGCCGAAATTGAACCAGAGCCCCGCGTCTGCCGCGGGGGTGGCGCGCGCAGCCGGGGTGGC
>JBKJMP010000526.1:0-6499 GCA_046596395.1 Gemmatimonadaceae bacterium | reverse complement strand
CGAGCCTTGCCCTGCGCGACGCGTTGGTCGGGGTCGCGGTGCCCTTCGTCGAGGTTCACGTCACGAACACCTATGCGCGCGAGCCCGAGCGACACCGGTCCATGCTCGCCTCGGCAGCCGTCGGCGTGGTTGTCGGCTTGGGTTCCCAGGGTTACCAGCTCGCGTTGCGGGGGCTCGTGGATGTGTTGCGTGCGAGGGGAGTGAATACGTGACCGACCCGCGAGCGCGGCGGATCGCGGCGCTGGTGGACGGGCTGTCCGCGGCACATCTCGACGGGCTTCTGCTCACCGGCCTTTCGAACATCCGCTACCTCACCGGGTTCTCCGGCACGAGCGCGTTGCTGGTCGTGACGCCGCGCGACGTCGTCTTCATTACGGATTTCCGCTACCAGACGCAGGGCGCGGAGGAGGTGGGCAGCGTGGCGCGCGTCTCCATCGAAGCGTCGAGCCTGTGGACTGGGCTGTGGCAGCAACTGGCGACGTTGAGCTCCGTGACGGTCCTCGGTTTCGAGGCGGCGCACATCCCGCACCGGGACTTCCAGCGGCTCATGGACGCCGGTGCGCGGTGGCAGTGGCGGCCGACCGTGGATCTGGTCGAGACGCTCCGCGAGCGAAAGGACGCGAGCGAGGTCGCGCTGATCCAGTCGGCTGCCGATGTCGCGACCCGGGCGCTTGGGCGGACATTGCCCGACATCCACGCGGGGCTCACGGAGCTTCAGGTGGCCGGGTTGCTCGAGAAGGCGCTGCGCGACGAAGGCAGCGAGGGGTTTCCATTTCCGTCGATCGTGGCGAGCGGAGCGCGCTCCGCACTGCCACATGCCCGGTCGTCTACCCGGGTGGTCGCCGCCGGCGACTTCCTGCTCATGGACTTCGGTGCAGATGTCGGGGGATACTGCTCGGATATCACCCGGACGGTGGTGGTGGGACGGGCGTCCGAGGAGCAGCGCGAACTGTACGAGGTGGTCCGCGTGGCGAACGAGCGGGCCTCGAGGGGGGTTCGGGCGGGCATGACCGGCCGGGATGCCGACGCCATTGCCCGACAGTACATTGATCGGGCAGGGTACGGCGACCTGTTCGGGCACAGCCTCGGCCATGGGATCGGGTTGGAGGTGCACGAGGCTCCGCGGCTGGCGAAAACGGCGGAGGGGACGTTGCCGGAAGGGGCCGTCGTGACGATTGAACCGGGCGTGTATCGTCCCGGATGGGGCGGGGTGCGCATCGAGGACGACGTCGTCCTCGGTGGGGACGGTCCGCAGATTCTGACGCAGTTCCCGCGCGAGCTCATCGAGCTCGGTTGAAAGATGCGGCGCTTGCCACCATGCGCCTTACCAGTGGGCCTATGATCGACCTACGCTACGTCAAGAAGCTCATCGACATCCTCGACGACTCCACGGTGGACTCGATCGAGATTTCCACGGACAAGGGGATGAAGATCCGCATCTCCAAGAGTCCGAGCGGCCGGGGCGCGATTCAAGTGGCGCCGCAGCCGATGATGGCACCCATGATGGCTCCGCAGGGCGCGCTCCCGTCGGGACGGCTGACGCCGACGGACGGGATGCAGACCATCGAGGAGCCTGTGCGCGCCGAGCCAAAGGGTGCGGCCGGAGCCGAGGTGAAGTCGCCGATGGTGGGCACCTACTACGGCGCGGCAGAGCCCGGCGCGAAGCCGTACGTGTCCGTGGGCTCGCGCGTCTCCAAGGGGCAGACCCTCTGCATCATCGAGGCGATGAAGATCATGAACGAGATCGAGAGCGAAGTATCGGGGGTGGTGACGGAGGTGCTGGCGTCGGACGCGCAGCCGGTGGAATACGGGCAGCCGCTCTTCCGCATCGACGCGAATGGCTGAACCGCGGCAGACCACCGAAGCAGGCGCCGCGGGGGCAGGTAGCGGGTTCAACTTCAAGGCGGTCCTGCAGCAGCTGGTGCAGCGTGGCGCCTCCGACCTGCACCTCAAGGTGGGTCGCCCGCCGACGCTGCGGCTGCATGGCGAGTTGGCGCCACTGGAGATGCCACCCCTCCGTCCGGAGGACCTGAAGGCGCTCGCGGAGACGTTGATGACGCCCCGTCAGGTGAAAGAATTCACGGACAACAAGGAATGTGACTTCGCCATCGGCGTGCCGGGCATCGGCCGCTTCCGGTGCAACGTGTACCAGCAGCGTGGGTCACTGTGCTACGCAATGCGCGCAATTCCGTACCAGGCGCGCACCCTGGATGAGCTCAACCTGCCCACCGTGCTCGAGGAAATCGCGCTCAAGCCGCGCGGGCTGGTCCTGGTCACTGGAATCACGGGCTCGGGCAAGAGCACCGCGCTCGCCGCGATGATCCAGCACATCAACGAAAACCGGCACGCGAACGTGATCACGATCGAGGACCCGATCGAGTTCCTGCATCGCGACATCAACTGCCACATCAACCAGCGCGAGGTGGGCACCGATACGGCGACCTTCGCGCAGGCGCTCCGGCGCGTGCTGCGCCAGGATCCGGACGTCATCCTGATCGGCGAAATCCGCGATCTCGAGACACTCGACACCGCGCTCAAGGCCGCGGACACGGGACACCTGGTGTTCAGCACGCTGCACACGACGGATGCGACGCAGACGATCAACCGCGTGCTGTCGTTCTATCCACCGCACCAGCAGGCCGAGGTGCGGTTCTCGCTCGCGAGCGCGCTCCAGGCGGTCGTGTCGATGCGCCTCGTGCCGCGTGCGGACAAGCCGGGCCGCATTCCTGCGTGCGAGGTGCTCATCAATACGCAAACGGTCCGCGACCAGATCCGCGATATGGACAAGACGCTCAACATCCCGGACCTGATCAGGGAGGGGACGGTGCAGTACGGGATGCAGAGCTTCGACCAGTCGCTGATGTCGTGGTACTCGCAGGGCATCATCTCGTACGAGAGCGCGGTGTTCTACGCCACGAGCCCGAGCGAGTTCGCACTGCGTGTGCAGGGCGTCGCCGGGACCAGCGACACGAGTTGGTCCGGGTTCGAGACGCCCCCCCCCGCCTCTTGATGACGGCATGTTCAAGAAAGTCCTGATCGCCAATCGCGGCGAGATCGCTCTGCGTGTGATCCGCGCCTGCCGTGAATTGGGGGTGCAGACGGTCGCTGTGTACTCGGAGGCCGACCGCGAGTCGCTCCACGTGCGCTTCGCCGACGACGACGTCTGCATCGGGCCGCCGCCGGCGCGGGACTCGTATCTCCAGATCCCGCGCCTCATCGCCGCGGCCGAGATCACCGGTGCCGACGCGATCCATCCGGGCTACGGCTTTCTCGCGGAGAATGCCGAGTTCGCCCAAATCGTGACCGCGAGCAACATCGCGTTCATCGGGCCCACGGCGGAGCAGATCCGCGTGATGGGCGACAAGGCGGCAGCCCGAAAGGCGATGACGGCAGTGGGGGTGCCGATCATTCCGGGCACACCGGGACCGGTCGAGGACGTTGAGGAAGCCCTGGACTTCGCGAAGCAGGTCGGCTTCCCGGTGATCATCAAGGCCGCGGCGGGGGGCGGTGGAAAGGGTATGCGCGTGGCGAAGGACGCGGACGAGTTCGAGCGCTCCTTTCAGCTCGCGCGCAGCGAAGCGTTGTCGGCGTTCGGGAATGGAGATGTGTACGTCGAGAAGTACCTCTCGCGCCCGCGGCACATCGAATTCCAGATCATGGGCGACAAGTTCGGGAACGTGATGCATCTCGGTGAGCGCGATTGCTCCGTGCAGCGCCGGCACCAGAAGCTCATCGAGGAGTCGCCGAGCCCCGCAATGACCCCGGAGCTCCGCAAGCGCATGGGCGACGCCGCCGTCGCCGGTGCGAAGGCAATCAACTACGTGGGGGCCGGCACCATCGAGATGCTGCTCGATGAGGACGGGTCGTTCTACTTCATGGAAATGAACACGCGCATCCAGGTCGAGCACCCGGTGACCGAGATGATCACGGGTGTGGACCTGGTGAAGGAGCAGATTCGCGTGGCCGCCGGCGAGCGGCTCCAGGTCACGGAGCTTCCGCCGCTGCGTGGTCACGTGATCGAGTGTCGCGTGAACGCCGAAGATCCCAACCGGAACTTCCAGCCGTCGCCGGGCAAGATCCACACGTACCATCCGCCCGGGGGGAACGGCGTGCGCATCGACTCGCACGTCTATGCCGGTTACACGGTGCCGCCCTACTACGACTCGATGATCGCGAAGGTCATCTGTCAGGGGCGCGACCGGAAGGAAGCGCTGGCAAAGATGCAGCTCGCGCTCGAGACGTTCATCATCGAGGGCCCGACGACGACGATCCCCTTCCTCGCGCGCGTGATGCAGAACCCGCGGTTCCAGAGCGGCGATGTGGACACGAAGTTCCTGGAGCGCGAGCCGGATCTCATGAAGGAGCCGGGCTAGCGTGCGGATCGACGTGCTGTTCGGCGTGCAGCAGCTCACGACGCAGGATGTGCAGGGGCGGATCGTGGCGGTCATCGACGTACTGCGAGCGTCCACGACGATTGCGGTCGCGCTCTCGAATGGCGCGCGCGCGGTGATCCCGACCGAGAGCCCCGATGCGGCGGTTACGCGGAGCAAGAACCTCGAGCGCGGCGCGTTCCTCCTGGCCGGCGAGCGCCGCATGCTCAAGATGGACGGCTTCGACCTCGGCAACTCTCCCCGCGAGCACACCCGCGAGGCGGTCGAGGGAAAGACCGTCCTCCTCTCGACCACCAACGGCACCAAGGCGCTGCTCGCGGTCCAGGGTGCGCGTGACGTCGTCGTCGCGTCGTACGTCAACCTCACGGCGGTGAGCACGATGCTTCGCACCGCCATCCGCGGGGGCGCCGACATCACGATCGTCTGCGCGGGTCAGGACCGCCAGTTCGCGCTCGAGGATGCGGCGTGCGCCGGTCGCTACGTGCTCAACGTCTCGAAGCGACTCGCCGCACTCGACACCAACGACGCCGCGCTGGCTGCAGTGCTGATCGACAAGAAGTACGGCAACAACCTCACGCACTTGTTCAATACTGCGGCGCACGGCCAGAACCTCGTGGCCGCTGGATTCGCCGACGACCTCGCCGTGTGCGCCGCCGTGGACTCCTATCCGGTCATCCCGATCTACCAGGACCGCCAGATCACCATGCTCGGTCCCGATCGCGAGCGTTGAGCCGTGGGTAGCCCTGGCCTGCGGCGAGAGCTGGGTGGCATCGCGCTCCTCCTCTTCGCGCTCTTCGTCGGTGTCGCCCTCGTCACGCTCGGCCTTGCCGAGGCGGGAACGGGCGTCGCTGTGCAAAGCAATGTCGGGTGGCTGGGCTACTGGATCGCGCGTCCGCTCGTGGCCTTCGTCGGCTGGCCCGCTGCGGCGCTGACACCGCTCATCCCCGCAGTGCACGCGCTGCGGATGTTCGGCCGCCTCGAGTCCGAGACTGACCGCTCGTGGATGATCTTCTTTGCGGGCGTCGTCGCGTTGCTCCCGATCACGATCGGCCTCGCGAACAACGCCCCGCTCGGCGAATCGCCGAGGTCAGCGGGGCTGTGGGGGAGCTTCGTTGCGCTCTACTGGCGCCAGTGGTTCGGCGGCGTGAGTGCGTGGATCGTCGTTGTGCTCGCGGCGAGCGTGCTGACGGCCGTGACGCTGCGATGGAACCCCATTCGCATGCTGGTTGGCCGCAAGGATGTTCCGACACCGCCTTCAGCCGGGGAGCAGATCGCCGACGAGGCTTACGTTCCGCCGAAGGCACGCCGGAAGAAGAAGGACGCCGCGCAGGATCCCGCACCGTCGCTGGAACCACCGCCGGAGGAATTCGAGGCGATGGATGCGCTCGCCGCCCTGCAGGCGGCGTCGTCGGCCGATGCGGACGCCATGGAGGACGCCGCGATCGAGGAAGCGGCCAGGAAGCGCGGCAAGCGGAAAAAGGGCGACAGTGCTCCGACGCCCGGGCGCGATGAGCGCATCGCGGCCGCGATCGACGCGACGGAGCTGCCCGATCCGCGCTCAGACGAGTGCCCGCCGACCGACCTGCTCAACTACATCCCGCCGCTGAGCGGCGACGCAGGCAAGCGGGAGCTGGACGCGATGGGCGCGAAGCTCATGGAGGCGCTACGCACATTCAAAGTGGAGGGTAAGCTCGTCGCCCGAACCACGGGGCCGACGGTAACGCAGTACGAGATCGAGCCGGCGTCCGGGGTGAAGGTGCGCCAGTTCGCAACGCTCTCGAACGACCTCGCGCTGGCGATGCGGGCGGCGTCGATCCGGATCGTGGCACCCATTCCCGGTCGTGGTGCGGTCGGTGTCGAAGTCCCGAATCCGACGCCGGAGATGGTCGGCTTTCGCGAGCTCGTGGAGCATGCCGACTTCAAGCTCGCCCGCGCGGGGCTGCCGGTCGTCCTCGGCAAGGATCTCGAGGGCAAGGCCATGATTGCCGACCTCGCGAAAATGCCGCACCTGCTCATCGCCGGCGCGACGGGCAGCGGCAAGTCGGTCTGCGTCAACACGATCATCACGAGCCTGGTCTACCGGCACACGCCGCGCACGTTGCGCTTCC
>JBKJMP010000344.1:0-6100 GCA_046596395.1 Gemmatimonadaceae bacterium | reverse complement strand
CGTGCGCAACGCAATCATCCTCATCGACTACATTCGCGGCCGCCTCGCGGAAGGCGATTCGCTGGAAGCGGCTGCGCTCGAAGCCGGCCGGCGGCGCCTGCGCCCGATCTTCCTCACCACCGTTGCCGCGGCCGCCGGACTGACGCCGATGATTCTGGCGCAGTCCGGCCTCTGGTCGCCCCTCGCCAGCGTCATCGCGGTGGGCGTGATCTTCTCGATGATCTTCACACTGGTCATCGTGCCCGTGCTGTACGTGCTCGTGACCCGCAAGAAGCCCGAGTCGCCGGCGCCGGCAGTCGTGGCGCCAGCCGACGCGCTATCGCACGGCGTTGGGGCGCACGCCGTGCTGCACTCCTGACGCCAACGACTGCGCGGCCTTCACGGCCTTGGTGACGCGGCTCTTTCGGGCCATGCTCTCCTTCCATGGCTGGAAGGCATTGTCCACCCCCACCAGGGCCTTCGCGAGATCCGGATAGTGGCGCACGAGGACGGTTCGCATGTTGTTGTTCGCGATCCAGTCCAATCCTGTCTGCGTGTAGAACTCGGCGGTGTAGCAGTCCGTCAGGAAGCGATCGCTCTTGAGCCGGCGCGTGGCCATGAGGATGAAGACGCGAAACGCCGTGTCGCTGAAGCCGAACCCGTCCGGCAACGTCTCCGCATGCATGCCGATCTGTAGGTCCACTCGCTCGACATCCCCTTTGTACATCTCCCGGAGTTCCTCACGCCACACCGGGTTGTCCGTCAACTCCTCGAACGTCTCGGCGGGCTTCAGGTGCAAGAGCCGGCGGAACTGGTTGTAGCGTGGTATCCCGCGCTCGCGGTCGCGGATGATGTCCACGGCGCCGAGGTCGAGGCGTACTCCATCCGGCAGCGTGAGGTCCTGAAGGAAACGTGGATAGTTGTGCAGGCACACGGCACCGGGATGCTGGATGCCGAACGAGTACCAGATGTCCTGCGCCTTCGCGCCCTCGCGCAGCACGCGCTCGGCCTTCAGCAGGATGATGTCGTTGAAGTCCAGAACCTCGAGCAACTCGTTGTCGTTCAGCGAGTGAATCTCGAGCTGGTCCGGCAACAGCGGATGCAGGCGGTACACCGAGACGAACTCCTCGGTGAGCTGGTAAGGCGCGCCATGGTGTTCGGCCTTCGATCCAGGTATGCCGCTGATCACTTCGTTCTCGCTCAGGCGACCGTACTTGCGATGCACCTTCTCCTCGGCCAACCCCCACCAGTTGGCCCGCATACCGGTGTGCATCACGGGATGATTGGTGATGGCCGGAGTCCACTCGACCGTGTGGATCTTGGCGATCAATGCGGAGTTGATCAGCTGCGCCGTGCCGAACAGGTCGTCGTCGCCCATTTGCGGATGCACACGCTTGAGCTCATCGCAGATCGCGTTGTGCTCGAGTGCGAAGAGGGTGTGCAGCAGCCCCAGGCCGACCCACCAGTTCTCGCTGAAGCCCGTTAGCGCGAACCCGGTCTCGGGATCGAGCGGGAGCTGCCCATCCTTGACCGTGAGCTTGCCGTCCGTGAACGACCGTACCGACTGCTGCTTCTCGAGCGAACTGCCGTAGATGCCCGACGCGTCCCACCAGTGGGACTCGGTGTTGATGTAGGTGGGCGGCAGGTCCGCATCGTCGTCGCATCGCGTATTGTCCGCCTTGCTGCCCGGCACGCGCATGGGACGCTCGAACCAGTCGTCGTCATCCGCCACCATCACTTCGAGCGGCTTGGAGTGGTCGCGGCCGTGGCCGAACCAGTCGTGCGTCTGGAACTGGATCCACGCGGCGGCCAGGAGGTTCAGCGACGTCGCCGGCTTGAAGGTGTCGCGGCGCATGAGCGTGCGGCTGATGTCGCGAGGATTCGGCTCCATCAGGCCAGGCATGGCCTCGGGAAAGGCGTCCTTCAGTGGCACGTTCCGCGCGAACCGGGTGCCCGCCTTGCCCATGTCCGGATCGGACAAATCGTTGTACGAGCCGTCCGGCGTGCGGTACTTCCCGCCATACGGGCACTGCGCCATCGTCACCGGCGGCGTGCGCTTGGCTCCCGGCGTGCGCGTGTCGTGCAGGTTGTCCGCGCGGAGCTGGATGCGATAGGCCAGCAGGTTGAACACGCCCAACATGCGTGGGAGCTTGTGCCAGTGGGTGCGGCGGTTCACGGCGGCAAATCCCGCGATGAGCGCGCGACCGATCAAGGACGGCTTGCTCATGCGTCGTCACGTTCTGTCATGGATGACCCGAGGGCGAACATTGTTCTTCGTGTGGGTTAGCGGGGACGAAGATGATGTCGCAGGCCGGGCACCGCCAGACCGCTTCCATGGCGTTCGTCCGAGCACGCCGGATGACAAATCCGTGGCGCGCGCGCTAACATTCACGGCATGCGCCCCATTCGAGTTCTGGTCGCCAAGCCTGGCCTCGACGGCCACGATCGCGGGGCCAAGGTGGTCGCCGCGTCGCTTCGCGATGCTGGCATGGAAGTCATCTATACTGGCCTGCATCAAACCCCGGAAATGATCGCCGCGGCCGCCGTGCAGGAGGACGTCGACGTCGTCGGCCTCTCCATCCTCAGCGGCGCGCACATGACCCTGTTTCCGCGCGTGATCGACCTCCTCAAGGCCGAAGGGAGGGACGACATCCTCATCACGGGGGGCGGCATCATCCCGAAGGAGGACATGGAGGCCCTGCAGGCGCTGGGCACAGGGAAGCTGTTCGGCCCTGGCACCTCGACGTCCGACCTGGTCCTGTACATCCAGGAATGGTTCGCCGAGCGGGCGCGGCAGGAAGCTTGAGCCTATCGTGACGACACGCCTCCGCGAGCGGAGCACCGAGCTCCGCTCGCTCGAAGAACGGCTGCGGCTGGGCGGGGGGACCGACAAGATCGAGAAGCAGCATGCACAGGGAAAGCTCACTGCGCGCGAGCGCGTGGACCGGCTGTGTGACCCCGGCGCGCGGTTCATCGAGGTCGGGCTCCTTGTGGCCTATGACCAGTACGATGGGCAGGCTCCGGGCGCAGGTGTCGTCACCGGCATCGGCATGGTGCATGGCCGCCCCGTGGTCATCGTTGCGAATGACGCCACGGTAAAGGCCGGCTCGTGGTGGCCCGAGACGATCAAAAAGATCCTGCGCGCGCAGGAGATCGCCATGCGGTGCCGCATCCCCATCGTCTACCTCGTGGACTCGGCGGGGGTGAACCTGCCGTATCAGGGTGGCGTGTTTCCGGGACAGTATGGCGCGAGCCGCATCTTCTATTACAACTCGATCATGCGGCGCTACCTGCACATCCCCCAGCTCGCGGCGGTGATGGGGCAGTGCATCGCCGGCGGCGCCTACCTCCCTGCGCTGTCCGACCTCATTGTCATGGTGAAGGGCTCGTCGTTCATGGGGCTCGGCGGCCCCAACCTCGTGAAGGGCGCCACCGGCCAGGTGATCGACGGCGAGACGCTCGGCGGCGCCGTGACGCACACGCAGGTGAGCGGCGTGGCGCACTACGCGGTCGAGGACGATGACGAATGCCTCGCGAAGCTGCGCGATCTCGTGGAGGTACTGCCACCCGAAAAGTGGACCGCGCCCGCGAGTGCGATCGAAGGCGGCGCGCCCGCGCACGCGCTCTACGATCTCCTCCCCACGGATCATCGCATGTCATACGATATGCATGCGATCCTGAAAGTCCTGCTCGACGATGGCAAGCTCGCCGAGTTCCAGGGCGAGCTCGCGAAGGAGATGATCTGCGGCGACGCCCGGATCAACGGCATCGGCGTCGGCATCATCGCCAACCAGCGTGGCCTCATCAAGGGACGCGCGGGGGAGAAGCCGCGCTTCGGCGGGATCGTGTATGCCGAGAGTGCCGAGAAGGTCGCGTACTTCATCGAGCGGTGTGACCGCCAGGGGATTCCGCTGTTGTTCGTGCAGGACGTTTCCGGCTTCATGGTCGGGCCGGAATCCGAGCACGAAGGCGTGATTCGCTCGGGTGCGCGATTCGTCGAGGCGATGGCGACCGCGCGCGTGCCGAAGATCGTGCTCACGGTCAACCATGCGTCAGGCGCTGGCTATTACGCGATGGCGGGGCAGGGCTTCGACCCCGACTTCATCTTCTCCTGGCCCACGGGACGCATGGCGGTGATGGAAGGCGAAGCCGCCGTCCAGGCCGTCCATGGCCCGGCACTCGGTCGCGCGGCGAAGTCCAGGGAGCCGCTCGACCCCGATACGCAACGCGCCGTTGACGAGATGCGCGAGGACTACGAGCATCAGCTCGACGCGCGGTATGCCGCCGCTCGTGGCTACGTGGACGCCGTGATCTATCCCGAGGACACGCGCGACGTCATCGCGCTCGCCCTCCGCTCATCACTGTCGAACCCGGGCCCGCACATCGGGCCGTTCGTTCTCCCAGCCTTCTCCCTCGGATGACCACTACAGCAGACGTGAATCGCATCGTGCGTGTCGCCGGCGGCCAGGGCTTCTGGGGCGACTGGCTCGAAGCCCCGCGTCGTCAGGTCGAAGGCGGACCTGTCGACTACCTCATGCTCGACTACCTCGCCGAAGTCACGATGTCGATTCTGCAGAAGCAGAAGGAGCGCGATCCCAACATGGGGTATGCACGCGACTTCATCGGCGCGATGGAGAGTGTGCTCGATGCCGTGACCGAACGCGGCGTGAAGGTCATCGCCAACGCCGGCGGGGTGAATCCCGTCGCGTGTGCGCATGCGGTGCTCGCTGTCGCCAAGGCGCGCGGCGCCCAGGGCAAGGTGCAGGTCGGCGTCGTCACGGGCGACGACCTGCTGCCGCGCCTCGACGAGTTGCTCGCGTCGGGGCATGCACTCGCGCACATGGAAACCGGCGAGCCGCTGAGCACCGTGCGCGACCGCGTGCTGTCGGCGAACGCGTACATCGGTTCCACGCCGATCGTCGAGGCGCTCGCGCGCGGGGCGAACGTCGTCGTCACCGGTCGTTCGACGGACACCGCACTCACCATGGCGCCGCTGCGCCACGAGTTCGGCTGGGGCGCGGAAGATTGGGACAAGCTGGCCGCCGGGATCATTGCCGGACACATCATCGAATGCGGCGCCCAGTGCTCCGGCGGCAACTGCCTCTATGATTGGCGCAACATTCCCGACCTTGCGAACATCGGATACCCGATCGTCGAGGCGAAGGCCGACGGTACGTTTAGTATCACGAAGCACCCAAATACCGGCGGACGCATCAACGTGCCGTCCGTCGCCGAGCAGTGCGTGTACGAGATGGGTGATCCGAACAGCTACATCACGCCCGACGTCGTCGCCGACTTCACGACGATCCACCTGGCGGACGATGGCGAGAACCGCGTCCGCGTGTTCGGCATCAAGGGCGGACCGGCCACTGACCAGCTCAAGGTCTCCATCGCGTACCGCGCCGGCTTCAAGGCCGTGGGGACGCTCGTCTACTCGTGGCCCGACGCGCTCGAGAAGGCGCAGCTCGCCGATCGCGTGCTCCGCGAACGGCTCGACAACATGGGACTGAAGTTCGACCAGTTGCTCACGGAGTTCGTCGGCGTGTCGTCCACGCACGGGCCGCTGGCCACCGAGCGCGGCGCCGACGCGCCCGAGGTCCAGCTGCGCATCGGTGTCCGCTCCGAGGATCGCAAGGCGGTAGAGCGCTTCACGCGCGAGATCGCGCCGCTCGTGTTGAACGGGCCACCGAGCGTCACCGGCTTCGCTGGTGGCCGTCCGAAAGTCGAGGAGATCGTGGCCTACTGGCCCGCGCTCGTGGACAAGACTGTCGTGCAGACCAACGTCGAGGTGATGTCATGAAAGTCCGGCTCCTGGACATCGCCCACACGCGCTCCGGCGACAAGGGCGACACCGCGAATGTCGGCGTCATCGCGCTCAAGCCCGAGTGGTATGCGTTCATCGCTGAAGAGCTCTCGCTGGACCGCGTGCGCACGCACTTCGCCGGCATGATCGACGGCGACGTCGAGCGCTTCGAGCTCCCGAACCTCAACGCGCTGAACTTCCTGCTACACGGCGCGCTCGACGGCGGCGGCACCCTGTCCCTCAAGACCGACGCACAGGGCAAGGTGTACTCGACGGCCCTCCTTCGGATGATCCTCGATATTCCTGACGCCGAAGCCG
>JBKJMP010000033.1:0-11758 GCA_046596395.1 Gemmatimonadaceae bacterium | reverse complement strand
CGCGCGGCCAGCGCGTGCAGCAGCGCCGGATCATCAGCTCGCTGAGCCGTTCACTCTCGGCCAGCGATGATTGGGCCGGCGTGCTCGACCTCGCGCGATCGCCCCACCTCGAGGTCGTGTTCTCCAACACGACCGAGATCGGCATCGTGGACGACACGGAGAGCGCATTCGACGCCGCGCCGCCGCGCACGTTCCCCGCGAAGCTCACGCGATTCCTCTACGAGCGCGCGCGTTCGTTTTCGTTCGACCCATCGCGCGGGCTGACGGTCATTCCCTGCGAGCTCATCGAGGACAACGGTGGGCGGCTGAGTGAGATCGTCCACCGCATCATGGCGCGCTGGGGGCTCGAGTCGGAGTTCATGGACTGGCTCGACAACTCCGTCCCGTTCTGCAACACGCTCGTCGATCGCATCGTGCCGGGCACTCCGCGCGGCGAGGGTGCGCGTCGCTTGCGCGAAGCCCTCGGCTATGACGACGCGCTGCTCACGTGCTGCGAGCCATACCGGTTGTTCGCGATCGAGGGGGGCGATGCGCTGCGCAACCGGCTGTCGTGGGCCGCCGCCGACGAGGGTATCGTGATCGCGTCGGACATCGCGCCCTATCGCACGCGGAAGGTGCACCTGCTCAATGGCGCGCACTCCGTGCTCGCGTGCCCCGCGCTGGCAATGGAGTGCGAGACGGTGCGTGATGCAGTCACGCACGCGGAGCTCGGCCGATTCGTGCAGCACGCGATGAGTGACGAAATTGGGCCGACGCTCGACGTACCGGGCGCCGAGGAATTCGCGGAGGAAGTGCTGGAGCGGTTCGAGAATCCGTTCATTCGCCACGCGCTCATCGACATCACCCTCCAGGCGACGATGAAGATGCGCGTGCGCGTGGTGCCGATCGTCACGCGCTATGTCGCCGCGCGGGGCGCGGCGCCGCAGTCGCTCGCGTTCGGATTCGCGGCGTACATCCTCTTCATGCGCGGCGACCTGCAGCGCGCGCGCGCAGCACAGCAGCTCCACGTACCGGCGGACGAGCAGAGCGAGCGGCTCGCGGGTGCATGGACGTCGGCCGCCTCTCCCGAAGCCGCAGCGCGCGCCATCCTCGCCGACGCCACTCTCTGGGGACTGGACCTCACCTCGCTGCCCGCGTTCGCCGACAGCGTCGCCGACCATCTCGCGCGCATGTGCACGCTCGGCATGCGCGACGCGCTCGAGCACCATCTCACCACAATGGTCCCTTGAGCACGTCCACGGGCGACACGACGACCATCGAGGCGCGGCTCCGGCAGATCCATGTGGTCCCGGTCATCGTCATCGACGACCCCGAGCGCGCGATTCCCCTCGCGGAAGCGCTCGCAGAAGGCGGCCTGCCGTGTGCCGAGGTGACGTTTCGTACCCTGGGCGCCATCGCGGCGCTCGAGCGCATCGCGAAGGCGCGCCCGGACTTCCTCGTCGGTGCGGGAACGGTCCTCACCACGGATCAGGCCGACCGCGCGCTCGACTTCGGCGCACAATTCGCCGTCGCGCCCGGGTTGAATGCAACGGTGGTCGAGCACTGCCTCAAGATCGGGCTGCCGATGTTCCCCGGCGTGTGCACGCCGAGCGACATCGAGGCAGCGCTCGCGCTCGGCGTGCGCACCGTCAAGTTCTTCCCCGCGGAGCCGACCGGGGGCATAAAGTACCTGAAGGCGATCGCGGCGCCGTATGGCGACGTCTCGTTCATTCCAACAGGCGGCATCACGCGCGACTCACTGGGCGACTACCTCGCGGAGCGGAGGGTGGTCGCGTGCGGCGGGTCGTGGATGGCGCCCGCCGAGTGGATCGCAGCGGGGGAGTTCGAGAACATCCGCGACGAAACGCGCCGAGTCGTGGAGCTCGTGAAGGACTATCACGGTATGGTGCCGTCATGACGGTCATCGCGATCGGTGAGATTCTCCTACGGCTCAAGTCGCCGGGATACGAGAGACTACTCCAGTCCGCGATATTGGAAGCGACCATTGCCGGCTCCGAGGCGAACGTCACTGCGGCGCTCGCGAGCGATGGGATCGCTGCGGGGATGATCTCCGTGGTGCCGAGCGGGCCGCTTGGCGACATCGCGCTGGCGGAATTGCGGCGGTTCGGCGTGGACGTCTCGCGCATCAGGCGTGGCAACGGCCGGCTCGGCCTCTACTACCTCGAGGCCGGCGCAGGGCATCGTCCTCCTCGTGTGGTCTACGATCGCGAGGCGTCGGCGATGTCGATCGCGGATCCGGCGTCGTTCGATTGGCCGACGCTGTTCGAAGGGGAGAAGTGGCTGCACGTGAGCGGTATCACGCCGGCGATCAGCGCGACGGCGGCGCAGGTCACGCTCGAGGCGGTGCGGACGGCGCGCGAGCTCGGCCTCACGGTGTCGGTGGACTTCAACCACCGCGCGGCGCTGTGGCGCTGGGGCAAGGAGCCGGCCGAGGTGATGCCGGACATCGTCGCAGAAGCGCACATCGGCATCGCCGGCCGCGAGGACATCCAGAAGATGCTCGCCATTCCGCTTGGCGGCGATCCGAAGGCGCGCGAGCCGGACGTCGAGTCGTTTCGCGCGCTGGCGAGCACGGTGCTGAGCCGATTCCCGAAGATGGAGATGCAGGTCATCACGTTGCGCGAGAGCGTGTCGGCGTCGCACAACTTCTGGTCGGCGATCCTGTGTACGCGCGAGGCGACGCATCGCAGTCGGCGCTGGGAGATCGCCAACATGGTGGATCGCATCGGTGCCGGTGATGCGTTCTCGGCCGGCCTGCTGTACGCGTTCGTCACATATGGGCCACACCAGCACCAGCGCGCGCTGGAGTTCGCGACAGCCGCGTCATGCCTCAAGCACACGATCCCCGGCGACATCAACCGCGTTCGTGCCTCCGAGGTGGAGGCACTGATGCACGGCGACGCCAGCGGACGAGTCCAACGATGACAGATGTTTCGATCCCCGCACCGGAGGCAGCATGACGGAGGCTGAGGTAGCAGGTACGGAGAGCGTGGCGCCGCCTGGATTCGGGTATCGCTGGACCATCTGTGCACTGATCTTCTTCGCGACGACGATCAATTACGTCGATCGACAGGTGATGGGGATTCTCGCCCCGACGCTCCAGCAGGAGCTGAGCTGGTCGGAGACCGACTATGCCAGAATCACCATGTCGTTCAGCCTGTTCTACGCGATCGGCTTTCTGGGCGCCGGTCGCTTTCTCGACCGGGTTGGCGTGAAGACGGGCTACGCGGCGGCGATCGTGTGGTGGAGTCTCGCTGCCATGTCGGCCGCGTTCGCGAAGACGGTGATGGGATTTTCGATTGCGCGCGCCGCGCTCGGCCTGGGTGAGTCGGGAAACTTCCCGGCGGCCATCAAGGCGACGGCCGAGTGGTTCCCGAAGAAGGAGCGGGCATTCGCCACCGGCATCTTCAACTCGGGAACGAACGTCGGGGCGATCGTATCGCCACTCGTCGTCCCGTTCATCGCGCTCAACTGGGGGTGGCGCTGGGCATTCATCCTGACCGGCGCCGTCGGGTTCATCTGGTTGATCGTCTGGTGGATCGTCTACGAGACGCCGGAGCACAACAAGAAGCTGAGCAAGGCGGAGTTCGCCTACATTCGCAGCGATCCCATCGAGCGCGACGCGCCCGTTTCATACCTGGCCATCCTTCGTCATCGGCAGACGTGGGCGTTCGTGCTCGGCAAGCTGATGACGGACCCGGTGTGGTGGTTCTACCTCTTCTGGCTGCCCAAGTTTCTCGACAAGGGGTTCGGCGTGAAGCTGGCTGGCGTCGCCGCTCCGCTGATTGCCATCTACCTGATCGCCGACGTCGGCTCGGTGGGTGGCGGCTGGATGTCGAGCTTTCTCATCAAGCGCGGCATGACCGTGAATCGCGGGCGCAAGCTGGCGATGGGCATGGCCGCGCTCGTCATCGTGCCGACGATGCTGGCGCCCCATGCGCCGACGTTGTGGACGGCGGTGGCGATCGTCAGTGTCGCCGCCGCCGCGCATCAGTGGTGGTCGTGCAACCTGTTCACGTTGTCGAGCGACATGTTTCCACGTCGTGCGGTAGCGACCGTCGTCGGCCTTGGAGGATTCGCCGGCGCCATGGGCGGTGTCGGCTTCCAGTACCTCATCGGGCGCATCCTCCAGGCCGATCCGACGGCGTACAGCCAGATCTTCGTCTTCTGCGGATTGGCGTACGTGTCGGCACTGCTGGTGATCCACTTGCTGGTGCCACGCCTCGAGCCGGTGAAGCTCGATGGAGTCGCGGGGTGAGCGCAGGCACGCACTCGCGTGCCGCGGCGACAGCGACCACTCGCATTCAGGTCCGGACGCCATGAGCGGAACATCACGGCGCGCGTTCCTGCGCGATCTGGCTGCGGGAGCCGGGGGTATGCTCGTCGTAGGTGGGTGTCGCTCGTGGGGTGGGCTGACGTCTGCCGCCAGTGCAGATGGTTGGGATCGAGTGCCGGGCATTCTCTCTCGCATCGTCGCACCGACCTTTCCCACGCGCGACTTCGTGGTGACGTCGTACGGCGCGCGCGGGGACAGCCTCACCGACTGCACCGATGCCTTTCGCTCGGCAATCCGCGCCTGCAACGCGGCAGGTGGAGGGCGCGTGGTGGTTCCGGCCGGGAGGTACATGACAGGCCCCATCCACCTGCTCAGCAACGTAAACTTCCACGTCGCCGAACGGGCGACGATCATGTTCAGCCGAGATCCGCGCGCGTACCTGCCGGCGGTGTTCACCCGCTGGGAAGGGATGGAGTTGATGGGCTACTCGCCGCTCATCTATGCGTTCGAGCAGGAGAATGTGGCTGTCACGGGCTCGGGCACGCTCGACGGCATGGCGGATGAGCGCAACTGGTGGCCGTGGAAGGGGAATCGCGAGCATGGATGGACGACGGGCACGCCGAACCAGCTGCCGGCGCGCGATCAGCTGATGCGGACCATGGAAGCGGGAGTGCCGGTGGCACACCGGGTCTTCGCCGACGGCTCGTATCTCCGGCCGCAGTTCATCCAGCCGTACCGGTGCCGCAACGTCCTCATCGAGGACGTGCGCATCGTGAACTCGCCGATGTGGGAGATCCACCCCGTGCTCTGCACGAATGTCACAGTGCGGCGAGTGAAGATCGACACGCATGGACCGAACAACGACGGCTGCAATCCTGAATCGTGCCGGGACGTCCTGATCGAGGAGTCCGATTTCGATACGGGCGACGACTGCATCGCGATCAAGTCGGGGCGGAACGCCGATGGGCGACGTCTCCGCCAGCCCACCGAGCATGTGATCATCCGCAACTGCCGGATGAAGGACGGCCACGGTGGCGTGACGGTCGGCAGCGAGATCTCGGGAGACGTCCGCTGGGTGTTTGCCGAACGGTGCACGATGGACAGTCCCAATCTCGATCGCGCGCTGCGCCTGAAGACCAACGCGATGCGCGGCGGAACGCTGGAGCACATCTACATGCGGGACGTGACCATCGGCCAGGTGGCCGACGCCGTCGTGCACGTCGATTTCCACTACGAGGAAGGGGCGAAGGGGTCGTTTCTTCCGGTCGTGCGCCATGTCAACGTGGAACGGGTGTCGAGCCGCAAGAGCAGGCATGCGCTCTACCTCCGTGCCTTCGACACCGCGCCGATCGTGGACGTGCGACTCACGAACTGCCAGTTCAACAGCGTCGAACGCCCCAGCGTGGTGGAGAACGTTCGCGGGTTGTCGCTCGACCGGGTGACGGTCAACGGCCGCCCGGTCGAGACGATGCCGGAGACGATGCAATGAGGAAGCGGGCAGCCATGATCGGGCTGGGGCTCCTGGCGGCGCTGCCAGTCGGGGCGCAGCGCGCGAGTGACCGCTGGTCGGTCCGCATGTTCGACTCCGTCATGCGGCGCGACACGATCGTCCATCCCGAATGGGACTACGTGCCGGCGTAGTGCTCCTCGGCATGCATCGCGTCGCGCAGCGCATCGGCGACGCGCGGAGCGCCCGCTACGTGAAGTGGAACGTGGACCGCCATGTTCGCGCCGACGGCTCCATCGCCACCTACACCATTGAGGAGTTCAACCTCGACCAGGTGAACGAGGGCAAGCTGCTCTTCCCGCTGTACGAGCGCACCCGCGACGAGCGCTACGTGAAGGCTGCGCGACTGCTGCGCGAGCAGCTGCGCCGACAGCCGCGCACGAAGGAAGGCGGCTTCTGGCACAAGCAGACGTACCTGAACCAGATGTGGCTCGACGGCCTCTACATGGCCGCGCCGTTCTACGCCGAGTACGCTCGCACCTTCAACGAGCCTGCCGCCTTCGACGACGTTACGCGCCAGTTCCTGCTGATGTCGCGCCACGCGCGCGACCCACGTACCGGGCTGCTGTTCCACGGATGGGATGGCGCTCGTCGACGTCCTCGATTTCATCCCGCCCCAGCATCGCGATCGCGCGGAGCTCCTCCGCATCCTCCAGGACGTCGCCGCCGCGACGCGCGCGGTGCAGGATCCCGTCTCCGGCCTCTGGTACGACGTCCTCGACCAACCGAACCGTGCGGGCAATTACCACGAAGCATCGGCGTCGAGCATGTTCGTCGATGCGTTCGCCAAGGGTGCCCGCAAGGGCTATCTCACCCGGGACTACCGCACCGCCGCCAATCGCGCGTTCGACGGCATCATCCGCGACATGGTCGGTAGACGCCAGCGGCAGCGATGCGACGACGCTTCGCGATCCGCAGGGCTTGGCCCTCATGCTCGACACCGGCAGCGACCGCGCCGCATTCGTCGGCGTGCGCATCGTCGGTCACCAGGACACGCTCTTCCCGAACGCTGGACGCAGTTGGTTCTACCGCCGTCCGCACACGGCACCTGAAGAAGGATGGGTCCGCCGTCCAGGTCGATCTCGTCTCGGAAGACGTCCTGCTCGAGGGGCGCCGCGCGCGGATCGTGGTTGCCAAGGACGTCACCGAGCAACTGCGTCTCGAGGAACGCCAGCGGATCGTGGAGGCGCAGCTCCTCCTCGCCCAGAAAATGGAAGCGCTAGGCAGCCTCGCCGGTGGTGTGGCGCACGATTTCAACAACCTCTTGAGCGTCATCCTGGGCGCATCCGAGTCCATCGGAAGCGAGCTGGCGGCGAACAGCCCGCTGCTCGGCGACGTCCGCGACATTCGCGATGCAGCCGAGCGCGGGGCAGCACTCACGCGACAGCTGCTGTCACTCGCCGCTGTCCATCCAGGCCGACGCGGGGCAGATCGAGCAGGTGATCATCAACCTCGCGATCAATGCGCGTGATGCCATGCCGGGCGGGGGCCAGCTCATCATCTCCACGCGCGCGCGCCACCTCACGGCAACGGAAGGGGCCGCGGCCGGCGTGCCGGACGGCACGTATGTCACGCTCGTGGTGAGCGATACCGGCGCCGGCATGGATGCCGACACCCCCGCGCGCGCCTTCGAGCCATTCTTCACCACGAAAGGGCCGCATCGGGGCACGGGTCTCGGTCTTTCGACGGTGTACGGCATCATGCAGCAGAGCGGGGGCGGCGTGATACTCGACAGCGCCGTCAGCGAGGGAACGCGAGTCACGCTGTTCCTTCCGCGCGTCATGACCGATGCGCCGTCGTCGCCGACCCTCGACGTGACCGGGCCGCTCCACGCCGCCGGACGCCGCGGACGCATAATCCTCGTGGAGGACGAGCCTCGCGTGCGGGCGCAGGCGCATCGCCTGCTCGAGCGCGCCGGCTTTGCCGTCACCGCGGCGACCGATGGTGCCGACGGAGTCTCGCAGTTCACGGCGTGCGACGGCGGCGTTGATGTCGTGGTAACCGACGTGATGATGCCGACGATGGGTGGTGTGGAGATGGTGTCGCGGCTGCGCGCGATCAACCTCGCGGTGCCGGTGGTGTTCGTATCCGGCTATGCGGCGGATGATCGAGCGCTCCCCCTCGACGACCGCACGCTGTTCCTGCAGAAGCCGTACTCGATCACCGACCTCTGCGCGGCGATCGCTCAACATCAGTAATCCGTCGTCCGTTGTCCGTTGTGTGTTTTCCAACCCGTGTTCCGTGATTCGCTGCGCGTGACCGTGAGGCGGCCTGGCGAGCATCTACTTCGCCGGTCGCGGACTACGGAACACGGGATTACGGAACACGGGTAGGAAAACGGACAACGGACCACGGACGACGGATGACTCGTTCTCAGCCGACGAGGAGCCCCTTTGCCACCGCCTCGGCGGCTGGCCGGCCAAAATGATTCCCCTGCACGTAGCGGAAGTGGCCCATCTCGGCGAGCGCGGCGGCCTGCTCGGCCGTCTCCACTCCTTCGGCCACGACGGTCAGGCCGAGCGCACGCGCGAAGGCGTTGATCGTGGCGACCATCGCGCGCGCCTCCTCGTCCTCCACGATGCCGCCGATGAACGAGCGATCGATCTTGATCGACGTGAGCGGCATGCGCCGCAACACGCTCAGTGAGGTGAAGCCGCGGCCGAAGCCATCCATCTGGATCTGCACGCCGATCTCCCGCAGCCGGTGCAGCGCCGGCAGTGCGTGTTCCGCGTTCGCGACCATCGCCGATTCGGACATCTCCACCACCAGGCATCCCGGCGGCAAGTCGTGCTCGCGCAATGCTTCCGCGACGCTGTCGGTGAAGTCCGGATCCACGAGCTCGCGGTCCGACGCATTCAGCGCCACGCTCAGCGGCATGGCATTCGGGTACTCGCGCCGCCACGACGCCATCTGCGCGCAGACCTCATCGAGCATCCATCGTCCGACGAGCACGATGAACCCCGATTCGTCCGCTTCGTCCACGAACTGCGCGGCGCTCAGGAGCCCACGCGTCGGGTGCTGCCATCGCACGAGCGCCTCGAAGCCGAACAGGCGCTTCTCGTCCACGTCGAACACCGGCTGGTACGCCACCCGCAGCTCGTTGCGGCGCAGTGCATAGGCGAGCTCGGTCTGGATGCGCATCCGGTCGATCGTGTCGCGATGCATGTACTCGTCGAAGATCACCGTCCGCGCGCCGCCCCGTCGCTTTGCACGGTACATCGCGACGTCTGCATCGCGCAGCATGTCACCGGGCTTGCCGAGCGTGTCGTCGCTGATGCGAATGCCAATGCTCAGCGAGGTGAAGATGTCGCGGCCGGCCAGTGGAACGAGGCTGCGCATCGCGTCGTGCATCGCATCCGCGAGGCGGACGACGTCTTGCTCCTCGCCGATCCGGTCGATCAGCGCGACGAACTCGTCGCCACCCACGCGAGCCAACATGTCCTCGGCATCGAGCAGGTCGCCGAGCCGCTTGGCCGCCTCGAGCAGCAGCGTGTCCCCAGTGGCATGCCCGAGGCTGTCGTTGATCAGCTTGAAGCGATCGAGATCGACATAGAGGAGCGCGAACCGTGGGCCCGCACGGTTCGCCGCGCGCGCGATGCGCGCCGTGAGCCGCTCGCTCAGCGCGTTCCGGTTGTGCAGCCCCGTGAGCGCGTCGCGCCGAGACTCCTCCCGTAACGCGAGCTCGAGGCGCTTACGCTGGTCGATGTCGGCGAGCGACCCGGCGACGATGGACAAGACTCCATTCTCCGCCTGCCGCGCGCGGATGCGAACGTGTCCCCAGCGCACCTCGCCGCCGAGCGTGATGATGCGAAGGTCGAGATCCGCGCGCGTGACCTCGCCGCGCACGATCTGGCCGACGGCGCGCTGCAGTGCCGGAAGGTCGGATGCGTCAACGTGTCGCTTGACGTTAGCGGAGTCCGGCGGATCCACCCCCTCGCGATAACCGAGGATCTCGAGCGCGCGTGGCGAGAGGTGCACCGTGTCGCAGGCGACATCGAAGTACCACAGGCCATCGCTCGCTGCCGACGCGGCCAGCTCCCACGCGTCGTGATTCCCCCAGAGGGCCGGCGACATGAGACCCATCGCCCCTTCCATACGCTCCATTACATACACGTCGACGTCGCCGTGCGGGCGCGCGCCCTGTACAGGGTCCGGGTCAACAGAATCGGCGAGCCCTGCACCTCAGGGCTCGCCGATTCTCCAACCATGCTCAGCGGATTTTCATCCCACAGTATCCAACCAGCAAGCGCTTCTGTCTAGAGCGAAATGTTTACGGGCATCAACTAAGGGCGACCGGGCAACGCTCCGGGTCCGGCGCCGGAGCAGCGTCCGCACCGCCAGGATCGCCATAAGTTGGGCCGCTGCAATACAGCCAGTTCGCGTCCCAGTACGGGGAGGTGAATGAAGGTGTCCGTCGGTAGAGTCTGCCAACCGCGCGTGTCGAAGTACGCAATCGTCCCCTTCACACCGACGCCCTCGATGCGCTTCTCGTATCGCAGGGCATCCCACAGGCTTCCGCACGCGCCGCTCAGCTTGCGTGGCACACATCCGGGCTCGCTGGGCGGACCATCAACCGTCCAGGCCCATCGCGCGGACGTTACTCGCCGTACGGGATCCAGATATTCTTCACCTGCGTGGCCTCGCGCAGAAATTCGCGCCCCTCGCCCTCGATCGCATCCGTCCACGCGCGCGCCTCGAACTCCGCCCACGTCCGCTTCATGTTCCCAGCCGACGCGAGCTCCACCGCCTGAACACCCGCGCGCGTCCCGAAGTACCAGACCGCATCCACATCATCATGGTCCGCGAGCGTCCGCGCGAGCGCGTCCTTGCCGCCCGTCACGATGTTGATCACCCCTGCAGGGACGTCCGACGTCTCGAGCACCTGATAGAAATCCGTGGCCGCGAGCGGCGCCCGCTCCGACGGAACGACGACAACCGTGTTCCCCGCACAAATTGCCGGTCCGATCAACGACACCATTCCCAGCAGCGGCGCCTCGTCGGGACACACGAGCCCCATCACGCCGATCGGCTCGTTCATGGCCAGCGCCACGCCGCGCAGTGGCACCTGGTGCACCTGGCCGTCGTACTTGTCGGCCCACGCCGCGTAGGAGAAGAGCCGGCGGACACTCTGCTCTACCTCCTCCGCGCCGTTGCCACCGGTCATCGCCGAGATGCGACGCGCAAATTCGTCCGTGCGCGCCGCGAGGTTCTCGGCGATGAAGTACAGGATCTGCGCGCGCGCATGTCCTGTGGCCTTCGCCCATCCGGCGCTGGCCGCGTGCGCCGCCTCGACGGCGTTGCGAATGTCCTTCCGGTTTCCCTCGCCTACTTCGCCGAGCACACGGCCGTCGTTGCCGGTGATTCGAATGGAGTAGCCGGAGTCCGGACGCGCCTGCTTGCCGCCGATGAAGAGCTTCGGTGTGCGATCCACGAGCATCCCGCCACGATCGGGATCGTCGAGCTCCGCGGCGCGCTTCGTCGCCTTGCCACCCGCCTTCGCCGCGGCGCGCGACGACGCCTTTGCCGCTCGGCCGGCAGCGAGATCGTCCGTGGCCGACGCACGATCGCGCTTCAGGTACTCGTACATCCCTTCCTTGCCGCCCTCGCGCCCGAACCCCGATTCGCGATAGCCGCCGAATCCCGCCGCGGCGTCGAAGAGGTTCGTCGAGTTGATCCACACCACGCCCGCCTTGATCTTCGGCGCGATGTCGAGCGCGAGGTTGATGCTCTCACTCCACACGGATGCCGCGAGGCCGTACTGCGTGTTGTTCGCGAGCGCCACCGCTTCGGACGGCGTGCGAAACGTCATCGCCACGAGCACGGGGCCGAAGATCTCCACCTGCGCGATCGACGAGGACGGCTGCACGTTCGTGAACAACGTTGGCGGGTAAAAACAACCTTCAGTGGGACACGCCCATGACGGCTGGAAGAACTCCGCGCCCTCATCGCGCCCCTGCTGCACGAGCCCACGAATG
>JBKJMP010000571.1:0-5122 GCA_046596395.1 Gemmatimonadaceae bacterium | reverse complement strand
GCTTGATGACGTCGAGATTGTGCTCGATCAGCACGAGCGTGTGTCCCGCGTCCACGAGACGGTCGAATACCGTCGCCAGCTTGCGGATGTCATCGATGTGGAGACCCGTCGTCGGCTCGTCCATCAGGTAGATCTTCCGGCCGGCGCGCCGCGCGCCGAACACGAGCTCGCGCGCGACCTTGAGGCGCTGCGCCTCGCCTCCCGACAGCGTCGTGGCAGGTTGGCCCAGGCGGAGGTAGCCGAGCCCAACTTGCTGCAGCTGCCACAGTGCCTGCCCGAGCTTCTCCTCGTGCGGAAAGAAGCGAATGGCCTCGTCTACCGAGAGCGCAAGGACGTCCGTGATGCTGCGGCCGAACAGCTTGACCTCGAGGACCTCGGGCTTGAACCGGCGCCCGACGCAGTCGTCGCACGGGACATAGACGTCGGCCATGAAGACCATCTCGACCTCGAGATAGCCGGCGCCCTCACATGTCGCGCAGCGACCGCCCGCGACGTTGAAGCTGAAGGTGCCGGCCGTGTATCCACGTTGGCGCGACAACGGCAGCGCCGCGTAGATGCGCCGAATCTCGTCGAACGCCTTGACGTAGGTCACCGGATTCGACCTCGGCGACTTGCCGATCGGGCTCTGGTCCACCAGCACCACGTCGTCGAGTGACTCGAAGCCCGTGAGCGTGTCGAACGCACCAACGCGTTCGCCGAGATGCTGTTTCGCCGTGTGCTCGCCCGTGAGTCGTGTCTCGAGCGCGCGCATCAGCACATCGTGCACGAGCGTGCTCTTGCCACTTCCCGACACTCCGGTCACCGCCGTGACGACGCCGAGTGGGATGCGGACGTCCACGTTCCGGAGGTTGTGCTCGCGTGCACCCGTGAGCGTGAGCCATTGCGGGCCGACGCGACGTCGCGTCGCAGGCACAGGAATCTGCCGTTCGCCGCTGAGGTAAAGTCCCGTGAGCGGGCTCTCGGACACGCGCGACATCGGCCCCGCGAACACGAGGTTCCCCCCCTTCTCGCCGCTGAGGGGCCCGAGCTCGACCATGTAGTCGGCCGATCGGATCGCATCGAGGTCGTGCTCCACGACGAGCACCGTGTTGCCGCCGTCGCGCAGCCGGAGCAGCAGCGCGAGCAGCCGGTCCATGTCACGCGGGTGCAGCCCGATCGACGGCTCGTCGAGCACGTAGAGCGTGTCCACCAATCGCGATCCGAGCGAGTTGGCGAGGCCGATGCGCTGCGCTTCGCCGCCCGATAGCGTGCGCGTCGCACGGTTGAGCGACAGGTAGTTCAACCCGACGTCGCACAGGAACCGAACACGATCCTGCGCCTCACGCAGGATGTGCGCAGCGACTTCGCGCTCGAACGGCGTGAGTACGAGCGTGTCGAGCCAGGCCGTGAGGATATGCACCGGGAATTCGCACACTTCCGCGATGTGGCGACCGCCGACGCGGACCTGGAGCGACTGCGGTTGCAGCTTCGTTCCACCGCAGTCCGAACACTCCTGGGCCGTCTGGTACTGCCGAAGGAAGACGCGGATGTACTGCTTGTATCGCTTCTCCTCGAGGTCGCGCAGGAACGGAAGGATACCCTTGAATCCGCGGACGTTGGCGTTGAGCAGCCGCTCGCGGTGCTTCGCCGAAAGCTGCTGCCACGGCGTTTCCATCGAGATGCCTTCCTTCTTCGCATATTCGGCGAGCGTGCGCCGCTTCGTCTCGTAGCGTGGCTTGGTCCATGGGTCGATCGCCCCGTCGCGCAGCGAGCGCTCCGGGTAGGGGACCACGAGCTTCTCGTCGTACTCGAGGGTGGCGCCGAAACCATTACACTTGCTGCAGGCGCCCCGCGGAGAATTGAACGAGAAGAGTTGCGGCGTTGGCGCGGGCGCGGTGGTGCCGTCGTTGGGACACTCGAACCGCTCGGTGAACCGAAGGCGCGGCAACTGCTGTGTCCCGGACACGGGGACGAGAATCACCGCGTCGCCATCGCCCTCGCGAAAGGCCGTGCTCACCGCATCCGCGAGCCGGCCGCGGACGTCGTCGGACACGACGAGCCGGTCGATGACGACGAGCAGCTCCTTCGTGAACGCGATGTCGGTGTTCTCGTTCTCGAGATCGTCCAGGTGCTTGATCGCGCCATCGAGGCTGACGCGCACGAAGCCCTGCGCGCGCAGGTTCTCGACGATCACCTCGTGCGTCACCGCATCGGAGAGCTTGAGAGGGGCGGCGACGTAGAAGCGTGTGCCGCGCTCGAGTGCGAGGACGGCGTCCGTCACCGACTGCACCGTGTCCGGCTTGAGCTCGCGTCCACAGACGTGGCAGATCGTGCGTCCGACCCGTGCCCAGAGGAGGCGCAGGTAGTCGTAGATCTCCGTCGCCGTGCCGACGGTGGAGCGGGAGGTCTTCGTGGGATTCTTTTGCTCGATCGCGACGGCGGGGGAGAGGCCATCGATCGAATCGACATCCGGCTTCTCAGAGCGTTCCAGGAACTGGCGCGCGTAGGCGGACAGCGACTCGACGTACCGGCGCTGCCCTTCGGCATATATGGTATCGAAGGCGAGCGACGACTTACCGGAGCCGGATGGGCCCGTGACGACCGTGAAGGTACGTCGGGGGATCTCGACGTCGAATCCCTTGAGATTATGCTGCCGCGCGCCGCGGACGACGATCTTGTCCTTCATACTCGTTCAAACTAGCGGTAGGGGCCCCGAATAAACACCGACAGTCTGGCAGGAACGCAGACGACCCATGGCTTGCGCCATGGGCCGCTCCCGCGCAACCGAGGTCGCGCGGTTCGAGTATTAGATGGTGCTGCGGTTCCGCGTCGTGAGGCGGTAGACCCAGAGCAGCAGCATCGCGCCGACGACGGCGAGGATGATGCTCCAGATCGAGAAGCCGTTCAGGCCGGAGCCGGTGATGGTGTTGCCGATGAAGCCGCCGATGAACGCGCCGACGATGCCGATCAACATGGTGACGATGATGCCCCCCGGATCCTTCCCGGGCATGAGCGCCTTGGCGATCGCACCGGCGATCAATCCGAGCACGACCCAAGCGATGATACCCATATCTGCAGCCTCCGAAACGGTTTGAAGTAGGGGTGATGACGGTTTCCAACGCAACGGGCGTACCAGTCGCTACGGGAGATGCGGGAAGACGGTGTGCCACAGTCTTCCGCCTCGATAGCTTGCGTTCCGATGGCCGCTTCCCTCTCACCGCATGCCTCGGACGAAGACGCGGACGCGCGGCGCTACGACCGGCGTCTCGCGCGCCGGTTGCTGGTGTACGTCAAGCCGTACCGCGTGCTGGTCAGCGGTGCGCTGGCGCTTCTCATCATCGAGGGGCTCCTTCAACTCGTCGGCCCGATCCTCACCCAGCGCGTCATCGACGTCGCGTTGCCGGCGCGCGATGCGGGCATGGCCATTCGTGCCGCGCTGCTGTTCGCCGGATCGCTCGTCGTCGCATTCGCCTGCTCGTATGGCGAGACGATCCTCACGGCGACCCTCGGGCAGCGCGTCATGCGCGACCTGCGGCAGCAGTTGTTCGAGCACGTGCAGCGCCTCTCGATCGCGTTCTACGACCGCACTCCCGTTGGGCGGCTCGTCACGCGCGTCACGTCCGACGTCGAGTCGCTGAACGAGCTGTTCACGGCAGGGGTGGTCGCAGGCGTGGGGGACCTGTTCACGCTGCTCGCCATCGCCGTGATGATGACGATCACGGACTGGCGCCTAGCGCTCGCGTCGTTCGCCGTGATTCCGCTCGTCTACCTCACCTCGCACGTGTTCCAGCAGCGGGTGCGCGTCGCCTACCGGGACATCCGGACGCGGCTTGCCCGGATCAACGCCTATCTCCAGGAGCGGATTAGCGGCATCCGCATCGTGCAACTGTTCGGGCGCGAGCGTAGCGAGGGTGAGCGCTTCGCGGCGCTCAACAAGGGGCACCTCGATGCGAACCTGCGGTCGATCACGATCTACGCGCTGTACTTTCCCGCGATCGAGTTCCTCACGTCGCTCGCGCTCGCGATCCTGCTCGTGGCTGGAGCTCGGCGCGTGGGGGACGACACGCTGACGGTGGGGGTGGTCGCCGCCTTCCTCCAGCTCCTGCGGCGCTTTTACCAGCCATTGCAGGACCTGGCCGACAAGTTCAACACCCTCCAGCAGGCGATGGCGGCATCCGAGCGGATCTTCCTGCTGCTCGATACCGAGCCGGAAGCGCAGGGCCCATCGCGCTCGTCACTGATTGCGGGCGCGCGACCCGCGGGAGTCACCATCGCGTTCGAGGACGTCTGGTTTCGGTATGGCGGGCCGGACGCCGACTCGCCGCCGGTACTGCGCGGGATCAGCTTCACGGCGCAACCTGGGGAAACGGTGGCACTCGTCGGGCATACCGGTGCGGGGAAGACGACCATCGTCAACCTCCTCTTGCGCTTCTACGAGCCACAGCAGGGGCGGATCACGGCGAATGGGCAGGACATCCGGTCGATCCCGCTCGACGAGTGGCGGCGCCTCATTGGCTACGTGCAGCAGGACATCTTCCTCTTCGCGGCGGACGTACGCACCAACCTGCGCCTCGACGCTCCCCTGGACGATGCGGCCGTGATGGCTGCGGCCCAGCGCGTCGGCGCCGACCGCGTAATCGCGCGGCTTCCGGCACAGCTGGACCAGGTGCTGGGCGAGCGCGGCGCATCCATCAGTGTCGGTGAGCGACAACTGCTCTCGTTCGCGCGTGCGATCGCGCTCGATCCCGCCGTGCTGGTGCTCGACGAGGCCACGAGCGCCGTGGACAGCGAGGCGGAGGCGGCGATCCAGCGGGGGCTTGCCGCACTGATGCATGGCAGGACAACTATCGCCATCGCTCACCGGCTCAGTACGATCGTGGAGGCCGACGAGATCCTGGTGCTGCACCACGGCGAGGTGCGCGAACGCGGCACACATGGCGAGTTGCGCGCGTTGGCCGGTCTTTACGATCGCCTGTACCAGTTGCAGGCCGGAGAGGCAAGGGCATCCCCGCCGGATTCCCGCGCGCTTGCCAGCCCCCCGGGCGGCGGGTAGTTTCCGCCCCTACCGGGTCCCGGGCGCAAGGCGGCGCGAGACCTGTCTCGAGCCGCTCGCGCCGTAGTCCGACCGCGCATCGCCCACAAT
>JBKJMP010000529.1:0-3696 GCA_046596395.1 Gemmatimonadaceae bacterium | reverse complement strand
GTGAGGAACAGGGACGAGAGGACGAGAGGACGAGAGGACGAGAGGAGCGCAGCGAGGGGGCGAACGCCCCTGGCAGTTGTCATCCTGAGCGCAGCGAAGGATCTACACCTGCTGTTGCGTGTTGCCGTGCTCCTGCTACTCGCAACCGTGGCAGGTGCGCAGCCCGCCCCCTACCGCTCCTACCGCACCCTCGACACCGAGCACTTCCGCGTCCACGCACCCGTCGGTCTGGAGCGTGAGGGCCGCGTCGCCGCCGCGCATGCCGAGCGAGCCTATACGCTCTTGGCCGCCGAACTCGCAGAACCACGCGGCCCAATAGACCTCATCGTCACCGACGACGCCGACTACGCCAACGGCAACGCCGGCCTGCTGCCGGTGAATCGCATCGTCGTGTTCACCACCGCGCCCGTCGAAGCCAAGTCGCTCCGCCTCAACGAGGACTGGCTCGGCATCGTCGTGACCCACGAGCTCGCGCACATCTTCCACCTCGATCGCTCGCGCGGCATCTGGCGTCTCGCGCAGCGGATCTTTGGCCGAGCGCCCGGGCTCTTTCCCAATTCGTACGCGCCGTCGTGGTTCACGGAGGGACTTGCCGTCTACTATGAATCGCGCTTCACCGAGGGTGGACGACTGCGCGATCCCGAGCATCGCATGCTCGCCCGCGCGAGCGCGCTCGAGCAGCGCATTCCGTCACTGAATGAACTGAGTCGCAGCACCCCCGTCTTTCCCGGCGGCGGCGGGACGTATGTCTTCGGCTCGCTGTTCGTGGACTACCTCGCGCGAGCGCGCGGCGACACCACCGTGCGCCAGTTCATCGATGCGTCGAGCGCCGGGCTGATCCCGTGGCGGCTCAACACCTTTGCGCGGCGCTCGTTTGGTGTGTCCCTCAGTGATGCGTACACCTCATGGGCCGACTCCGTGCAGCGCAGCGTGCTTGCAGGTTCGCCCGCGCCCCTTCCCGGATGGCGCGAGCTCACGCGGCACGGCTACTACGCGTTCGATCCCCGATGGATCAGTGACTCCTCGCTCGTCTACTGGGCGAACGACGCGCGCTCCACCGCCGCCGCGTACGAGCTCGGACTCAATGGCGAGCGGCACCGCATCGGACGTCGAAACGCGAGCGGAGCGAGCGTCCCACTCACAGACGGCGGCCTGCTCTTCGCGCAGATCGACTTCGCGGGACCATCCGAGATTCGCTCCGACCTCTACATCGAGCGCGACGGAACGCAGCGGCGCATCACCAATGGTTGGCGCCTCATCCAGCCCGACGCTCGGCGCGACGGCCACATCGTCGCCGTGCAGCTCGCCGAGTCGCGTGCGAGCCTAATCGTCATCGATTCGACGGCGACCCACTCGCGCCTGCTGCGCATCGCCGGCCCCGACGAGACGTGGTCCGAACCGCGCTGGTCCCCCGCGGGCGACGCGATCGCGACCGTGCATCGCGCCCATGGCGGGTGGTTCTCGGTCGAGGTGATTGACCTCGCATCGGGCATCGCGCGCGTTATCGATGGCGGCCGACACCAGATGTACTCGCCGAGCTGGTCGCGCGATGGCAGCGTGGTGCACTACATCACGGAGGCGTCGGGTGTGCCGGCAATTGCGTCGGCGTCGACCAGCGCCGACAACGGCGGGGCCGGTGTGTACAACGTCGAGGTGTCGCCGAATGGCGAGCATGTTGCCGCTGTGACACTCCGCGGCGACGGCTATCACGTCGGCGTGGCGCCCGCGCTCGCGCTCACAGAGCGGCGACCGAGTATCACGCTCCCCGACCCGCCCGCGGTAGACACCCAGGCCCTCGCCCTCGGCGACTACAAGTCCTACTCGGCATGGCGCAGCATCATGCCCACACACTGGGTCCCGCGTCTGGAGGATTCGCCGAGCGGCGGATTTCGGTTCGGCGGATCGACCACGGGGCGCGACGCGCTGCGCCGCCACATTTACGACCTCGACCTCGCATTCACGTCGCGCGGGTTCTATCCCGTCGCGGCGTTCGCCTATCGCTACGCCGGCTTCCGCCGCCCCTTCATCGACGTCAGCCTCTCGCACGACTACACCCGCGAAGGCGCACTCGTGAACGGCGGAACGCCCGATACCCTCGGTTACCTGCTGCGCAACACACAGAACGCCTCGATTGGTGGCACCTTCGTTCGGCCGAGAATCCGGACGTACGCGTCCTTCTCGTTCGGCACCGCGCTCGAGCGACGGAGCTTCACGAGCACCGCAGCCGCGGTGCAGCGGCAACTCAACATCGGCTGCGTGGGCGGCTGTCACTTCCCGAGCGCGTATCTCTCAGGGCAGTGGGCCAATCTGCAGCGCCCCGGGCGGAGCATCTCTCCCGAGGACGGCGTGAGCCTCGCCGTCACCGCCCGCGCACGCACGCGCACCGACAGCGTTCGCGCGCGGATGTCGGCGAGCGTCGTCGGCACCGCGGCGGGTTACAAGAGCCTCGACCTTCCCGGCTTCGCGCATCACGTCGTCGCGCTGCGCGTCGCCGGCGGCGTCGCCGACCGTCGCGCCGCGACCGCATTCCAGATCGGCGGCACCAGCGGCGGGACGGTCGAGATCATTCCAACGTACACCGTCGGCGAGGGACGTCGCACCTTCGGCATCCGCGGCTTCCCGGCCGGCACCGCGTTCGGCACACGGGCCGCCGCGGGCGCGCTGGAGTATCGCATGCCGCTCGTCCTCGGTGGGCGAGGGCTGGGCATGCTGCCCTTCTTCTTCGACCGTTCGTCCGTGAGCGCGTTCGTGGATGCTGGCGCCGCAACGTGCGACGAGGCGCCGCTCAACCCGAGTTCGTGCGTCAAGGGGCCGAGGCTCGGCCAGACCTTCGCGAGTGCCGGCGGTGAACTTGTGCTGTCGGCCGCGGTCCTCGACTGGGACGTGGCGCAGAGCTTTCGACTCGGCTTCGCGGTGCCGTTCGTCGGACGCGCGGTTGCTGGAGTGAACGCGGTGAGCGTGCATCTGGCGTACGGCTTGTCTTTCTGAGAAAGTGCACCGAGCCTCAGTTCGAGCGCTGAGCCGAGTAGTGCAAAGTGCATGTTTCACCACGGAGGACACGGAGGCCACGGAGGAACTGCGTGAGTTCTCCTCGTCGTTTTTCCTCCGTGGCCTCCGTGTCCTCCGTGGTAAATTTGCTGTTGTTGTTTTTTCTTGAACGCGTGCGAAGCTAGCGAAGGTTGCTCCGGCGCTAGGCCCCATCCTCCAAGACCCGACAGTGAACTCACCGACATGTACACCGTGAAGCCCTACTCGCTCTGCATCATTGCGACTCTTCTTGCGACAACCGCGTCGGCACAGTCTGGCAATCAAACCTCCACGCGGCTCGACGCCGCCGCGGCGGACTCCTTCGCGCAGGCGGCGCGCGCGCGGCCGCGGCCCGTCGCCAGTGCGCAACGCATCACCGTGGCTCCGGTCATCGACGGACGTCTCGACGAGGAGATCTGGCGGAGCGGCACGCCCATCACGGACTTCGTTCAGCGCGAGCTCAACGAGGGCGTGCCGGCCTCCGAGCGCACCGAGGTCCGCCTGGCAACCGACGGCACCTATCTCTACGTCGGCGCGCGGATGTTCGACCGCGAGCCCGGGTCGATTGTGCGCGGCGAGAAGATTCGCGACGTGCAACTCTCCAACAGCGATTACGTCGCGCTCATCTTCGACACCTATCATGACCGGCAGAACGGCTTCGTGTTCGGC
>JBKJMP010000489.1:0-7267 GCA_046596395.1 Gemmatimonadaceae bacterium | reverse complement strand
GAAGAACGGAGTGACCGTCGCGGCGCTCGCCCGGACGAACAAGCGGTCCCAGACCGCCCCGCTCCGGCCCGGCACCACACTGGTTCTTCCCGAGAAGGGCGAGCAGTAGGTTCCTCCTTCCGAAGAGGCGCGGCGATGCTGTAATCTTGCATCGCACCGCGCCGCGCCTCCTCCGCGTGGCTTCCCCTCCCGCCCCGAGGTCGCAACATGTCCGACGACTCCAACGCCGTCTCGCGCCGGTCCTTCGTCAAGGGATCGGCAACGACGGCGGCTGCGTTCGCCATCGCTCCCATGATCGTTCCGCGCCATGTGCTCGGCGGCGTGGGCTATCGCCCGCCGAGCGCCACGCTGAACGTTGCGATGGTGGGAATCGGCGGGATGGGAATGTCGAACATGCAGGCCCTGATCAACGCGGGGGTGAATGTCGTCGCGATCTGCGATGCGGACTTCCCATTCGTCGAGCGGGCGCTCGCCGGGCGCATGCGGCCGCCGCAGGGGCAGACGTCTCCGACCGCGGCGGCCGTCGCGCTTCAGGAAGCGTACATGAAGGCGGCGAAATACTCCGACTATCGCGTGATGCTCGATCGGCAGTCGGGAATCGACGCCGTGTGCATCGCGACGCCTGACCACCTGCATGCCGTCATTGCGTATGCCGCGATGAAGGCGGGCAAGCATGTGTACGTGCAGAAGCCCCTCACGTACTCGGTGCTCGAATCTCGCATCCTCGCGAAGACGGCGCGCGAGTCGAAGGTCGTGACGCAGATGGGCAACCAGGGGCACTCGATGGACGGTACCCGTCGCATTGTCGAAATCATCAATGCAGGGGTGATTGGAGCGGTGCGCGAGGTGCACATCTGGACCGACCGTCCGCACCGGTTCTGGGCGCAGGGAATTCCGCGTCCGGCGCAGCCGGGTGCACCGGCTCCCGCCGCTCCGACCACTCCCCCGCCGGTCAATCCCCCGCCACCGCGCTGGAACATGGGGACCGTCGATCGCGCGATCCTGCGCGCGATGGCCGACAATCCGCAGACGATTCCGACGGGGCTCGACTGGGATCTGTTCCTTGGACCGTCGAAGGCAATGCCCTATCACCCTGCGTATCACCCCTTCAGCTGGCGTGGATGGGTGGACTTCGGCGTGAGCGCCATCGGCGACATGGGTGCGCACCTGATCGACCAGCCCTTCTGGGCGCTCGGCCTGGGGTATCCGACAAGTGTGATCTCGTCATCGACCGCATGGGGTGGGCCCGCGGCCAACCCAGGTACGTATCCGCTCGCGATGACGACGCGGTACGAGTTCGGCGCGCGCGGCGATGCGCCGCCGGTGACGATGGTGTGGTACGACGGCGGCCTGATGCCGACGATTCCGGGGGACTTCGCGCTTCCGCGCGGAGACGGCGGCGGTGGTGTCTTCATCGGAGACAAGGGATACATGACGTACGAGACCTACGGGAACAACCCGAAGGTCTATCCAGAGGCGGCGGCAGCGCGGGCGGAGCAGGTGCCGAACACGGTGACGCGGATCGTCGGGACACACGAGGCGAACTGGGTGCAGGCGTGCATGGGCGAGGGTACGGCGGCGTCTGGCTTCGACTACGCCGCCAAGCTCACCGAGACGATGTTGCTCGGCATTGTGGCCCTGCGTGCCGGCCAGGCGACCCGGATCCTGTACGACGGCGCGGCGATGCGCGTGACGAACATCGCGGAGGCGAACCAGTGGCTCACGCGCGAGTATCGGACTGGGTGGCAGCCGTGGTCGGATGCCGAGGCGAGGGCCGCCGTGGGGGGCTGACAACCTCACACACTCCACACACCGACGCATTGCGGCGGCCAGTACAGTAAAGCACGCCCATGAAGCTCTCCTCCCGCCTCCGCAGCAGGCCGCGATCGGCATCGCTGTTCGCCATCCTGCTGCTGACCGTGGTACTGGCGGGGGTGCTGACGTACGAGGCGTGGCATGCGGCGCAATCGCATCGCGTGACCGCGGAACGGACGCTCCGGGACTATGCGTCCTTCGCGGCGTGGGAGTTCTCCGTTTCGGCCAAGGAGCATCTCTACTCGACGCTGGTGTGGATGTTCAGTCCCGTGCAGCATGCGGAGCCGCTGCCGCCGGATGGCACGCTCCAGCCGCCCGGAATTCTCGCCCGGCTGATGACGAGCGAGTTCCAGTGTCCCGATTCGGTCCGCTACTACTTCCGCGTAGACTTTCCGTCGAAGGCGCTCACCATCGACGGGACGGCGCCGTCGGACGCCGTACAGCGCTGGATTCGTGATACGGTCGCGTACGACTTCGCCAGGAACTACCACCGCGACTGGAGCTACTCGTCGGTTTCGGGGGCGATCGCGGGCGAGGCGTGCTCGATCGTGTACCAGGTGAAGTGGAATAGCGACAAGACACCGGCGGCCGCGTACGGATTCCGGCTGTGTCTCGCGAACATCGCGACGCCGAGCTTCGGGAAGGCGATGCGGAACGCGAAGCTCCTGCCGCCGTCGCTGACGGGGACTACGCCGAATGACTCCATCTTATCTGTCGTGGTGGCAGACGGAGCTGGACACGTGCTGTGGCGCTCGTCGAACCAGTTCACCAGCGATTTCGTGGGGACGAGCAAGCTGCCGTCATTCGGTGGCTTCATCACAAGCGTCGCGATCAATCCGGCCTTTGCCGACCGGCTCGTGATCGGCGGGCTCCCCCAATCGCGCCTTCCGCTGTTGCTCGGCGTTCTCGCGCTCACGGTTGCGCTCGCGACGGTTGGCGTACTGCAGCTCCGCCGCGAGGATGAGCTCGCCCGTCTCCGTTCTGACTTCGTGACGAGCGTGTCGCACGAGCTGCGCACGCCACTCGCACAGCTCCGCATGTTCGCGGAGACGCTCATGCTGGGACGCGTGCGATCCGAGGACGAGCGGCAACGGTCACTCGAGATCATCGACCAGGAAGCGAGGCGGCTCTCACACCTGGTCGAGAACATCCTGCACTTCTCGCGGTCGGAGCGGCAGGCGGTCACACTGTGTCCAGTGGACATGCCGCTCGCACCACAGGTGCGCGACGCACTGGAACTGTTCGCACCGATGACGCGGTCCCGTCAGGTCAGGATAACTACCATGCTGGACGAGGAACTGCACGCGCCCGCGGACGCGAGCGCGCTGCGGCAGATGGTGCTCAACCTGCTCGACAACGCGATGAAGTACGGACCGAGCGGCCAGGAGGTGCGGGTGACGCTCGAGCGTGTCGCGCAGGCAGCGCGCATCACGGTGGACGATGACGGGCCCGGCATCCCGGCGGATGACCGCGAGCGCGTCTGGAAGCCGTTCCACCGGCTCGACCGCGACGCGAATTCGGCGATCGCGGGCAGCGGAATCGGATTGAGCGTCGTGCGCGAGCTGGCGGTGCGACATGGAGGTAGGGCATGGACGGAATCGAAGTCGCAGGGAGCGCGGTTCGTCATCGAGCTGCCACTGGCGGGAGCCCCCGCGTGAAGTCACGCGTCCTTGTGGTGGAGGACAATCCCGATCTGGCGTTCGGGTTGCGCAACAATCTCGAGATCGAGGGCTACGAGGTGGAGGTGGCCGAGGATGGCCTGACGGGCATCGAGCGCGCGCAGTCCTGGAATCCCGACTTGATGATCCTCGACCTCATGCTGCCGGGCGTGGACGGATTCGGCGTGTTGCGCACGTTACGCGAGCGCGACTTCGAGCAGCCGGTGCTCATCCTCACCGCGCGCGGCGAGGAGGCGGACAAGGTGATGGGCTTCCGCCAGGGGGCGGACGACTACGTGACGAAGCCGTTCGGTGTGCTCGAGCTGCTCGCGCGCGTGGATGCGCTGCTGCGGCGGTCCGCACGCGCGACGACTGCCGACGGTCCGGGAGGCGTGACGCGATTCGGTGGAGTGGAGGTGCGCCGGTCGGCACGGACAGTCACCAATCACGGGGAGACGGTGACGCTCGCGCCGATGGAGTACGAGCTCCTGTGCGCGCTGCTGGATCGCGCAGGCGCAGTGGCCTCGCGTCACGAGCTGATGCAGGAAGTGTGGCGCTACGACACGTCCGTCGTGAGCCGGACGGTGGATACGCACATCGTGGAGCTGCGCCGGAAGCTGGAGGCGGATCCTGCGCATCCGCAGCACATCCTCACGGTGCGGAAGGCCGGCTATCGCCTGAAGCGGTAGGCGCTACTTCTCCTTCACATCCGCCTGGAGCACGCGCCAACTGCCGTCTTCCTTGCGGAGCAGCGCGCGATGATGGGAGCTGTCCTTGTCGGCGCCGAGTGCGGTGCCGTTGACGTTGGGCGCGACGGTGAGGGCGTAGTTCACCATCACCGAGTCCTTGCCGACACGCTGCGGTTTGGCGGCAACGACGAGCTTCTGACGGCCTGCAGAAACGTCCCACCCTCGGCGCGCTGCACCCGTGGGCATCGTGTCGCCGCGAACGGCGCGCCATCCGCCGGCGGTTCTCCGCGGCTCGTCGAGCAGCGTGGCGGTGCACCACCCAGGGTCCACAACTCGACCCGCGGTCGTGTCACGAAGCGTGACCCAATCGGCGAGAAGTAACTCGCGCCAAACGCCGAGTTGGTCACGCACGACGGCGCTATCGGCGGGCGACTTGAACTTGGCGATCACTTCCTTGCAGGAAAACCAGGGTGGTCCATCGGCCCAGACGCGTGTGACGATCGGCATGGTGTCCATTGCCGGGTTCGCTGCGCGTAACACCTCGCGCGCCTCGGCGGGGCTCGGGGCGCGATTGCACGCCAGGGTGAGGGCGAGCGCGGGAAAGAGGACGGCGCGGAGATCCATCGGCGATTCGTAATGCGAGGGTCGTTCCGAACTGCAGAAACAGACCAAAGCCCAGACCGCGGAACGCTGATGACGCTGAAAAAGCGCACGCCGACGGCGCAGCGACGGCGTTTGTAGTCCCAGTGGGAAAAATACCACCTGTGGCGCATTCGGTGTTTCTTCGGTAATATTTTTTCATGGCCTATTCTGCTCCAGCACCAACGCTTTTTGAGCCTGAGGTACCTGCCGAGAGGCGGGTGATGCCGTTGGTGGGAGAGCAGAGCGACATCCGATACTACGCGGCGTCGCCGCGCAGCGTGATGAACGGGCCAAAAGCCACGGGGATGGGGTTCTGGTCGATCAACCCGTACGTCGGCTGCGCGTTCGGATGTGCGTACTGCTATGCGCGATATGCCCATCGATACACAGCGGAGCGGCTGGCCACGGCCGCGCGACTCGACGGCGGCGACGCATTGCCGACGGACGACATGCCTCCCTGGCTCGCGTTCGAGCGACGGATCATGGTGAAGCGCGAGGCCGCGACGCTCGTGCGGAGGGCGCTCGCGCGCCCGGATACGCTCGCCGCGCTGCACAAGGAGCGCGTGGTGATCGGCACAGCCACGGATCCGTATCAGCCGGCGGAGCGACAGTTTCGCATCACGCGGAGCGTCCTCGAGGTGCTGGCCGAGCAAAGAGACATCCTCATCACGATCATCACCAAGAGCCCGCTCGTCACCCGCGACATCGACGTGCTCACGCGCATCGCGTCGCGGTCGCGGCTCAGCGTTCACGTGTCGCTCATCACGGGTGATCGCGATCTGGCGCGCATGCTCGAGCCGCGAGCGCCGACTCCAGAGGCGCGTCTCCGGGCCATCGCGCGGTTGCGAGCCAGCGGTATCGAGGTAGGGGTCAACGTCATGCCCGTGCTTCCGGGCATCACTGATCCGCCGGCGATGGTCGAGGAACTGGTGAGTGCGGTGAAGGGCGCCAATGCCTCGTACATCGGCGCGTGTGCGTTGCGATTGCAGTCGAGCGCGCGGGACCGCTACCTGCCGTTCATCGCAGCAGAGTTTCCGGCGCTTGCCGAGCGGTATCGGCAGTCGTACGCGCGGAGCCACCAGGTGAGTGAGCGGTATCGCGACGGCCTTGCCAGCCGATTCGCCGCCGTATGCGCTCGACATGGCGTCGCGTTTGGCCGATACAACCGTCCGGAGGACGGCGACGAGGCCGACGATGACGAGGCTATCGTGGCCGAGGCGATGGACAAGGCACCGCAGCTCGCACTCCAGATCTAGGACGCGGTCGACAGCGGATACACCACGGAGGACGCGGAAGCACCGAGGAACGTCTTCCCGTGACGTCATCGCAGAAGGAGCCGTTCCCGATGCTCAAGAACATCACACGCTCAGCTTCGAAAAGTCAACGCTTGCCTCATCTGAATGCCGCTTCACCAATCGTCTGATGTCCAGGCCTGGGCCGAAATGCACTACAAGGCCAACTTCGAGGCCCGAAGCGCGGAGGTAGTTCAAGGTCTGCATTGGCGCGACCGGATCCGGAAGTAGACCAGTCTTCACCTCGGCAATGACACACTCATCCACGACAAGATCGGCATCGTAGTAGCCGATCGGCTCGCCGCAGTAGTCGAGATGGTATCGCCGTTCCATGGCGACGTTCAGCTGGCGTCGGCGCAGTTCAACTGCGAGCGCCTTTTTGTAAACCGCCTCGAGAAAGCCGTATCCGAGTGCCCGGTGCACGGCATGCGCTGCCGACACAATGACCCCAGTGATCGGCCGATGCGGATAGTCCTGCGCCGAGTACTCGACCCCAGCTGGTCTCATGTTGAGAAGTTGATCACCCGATCGGCAGATGTACTAACCGATCGATTGCGCATCATACCACTAGAGTCCACCTACGGGTACCGCGGTTACGGCGACGTCGGCGTGCGTAGTTTCGGCGTCATCGGCGTTCCGTGGTCTGGGTTTGACGGGGCCTCAGCCGCGCAATACCTGCTCGAAGAGCGCGACAGCCCGCGAATCGCCACTCTGGCCGAGCCAGAATAGCGCGCTGCGGCGCACGCGGGTCTCTCGGCTCGTGCGGGCGACGTCGAGCAGCGCGGGCACTCCCTCGTGGCGCGGGAGCTGGGAGAGCACGAACACGGCGTGCTCCTTCAGCCCCTCATCCTTCGCGTCCTCCTCCTCGGCGAATGGATCGTTGCGATGGCCCGAGAGCGCAGCCGACGCAAAGCGCGAGAGCCAGTGCATTGCGTCCTGGCGCGTCGAGTGGGATCGCGTTGCCGAATCCTTCGCGATGGCGAGCAAGGCGGGCCACACGGTGGCGCTGTCGGCAAGGACCGCCGGGAAGATCGCCTTGTTGCTCGCCGAGCCTGGTCCGTTCTGCGCGATGCCCATCAGGAACCGCGCGCCTTCGGGTGCCGAGACGCCGCCGAGGTCGCGGGCATCGCGGTCGCGGAGACGTCCGACCCAACTCTCGACGCGCGACACT
>JBKJMP010000481.1:0-30072 GCA_046596395.1 Gemmatimonadaceae bacterium | reverse complement strand
GTTCTGCCTACGCCATTGAAGCGCTCGAGCGGCATGGTTCGGTGCGTGGAAGCTGGCTGGCCATTCGCCGGATCGGCCGGTGTCACCCATTTCGTCCTGGCGGGTTTGACCCGGTTCCTTGAGCCTGCTCCTCGCGTGCAATCCCTACTATGAACAAGCGGTTCTTTCTTGCGCTGGTGCTGACAGCATTGGTGATCATTGGCACGCCCTTGGTCTTTCCGGGCTCGAAGGAAGCGCAGATCCGTGAGCGGGCAGACTCGACAGCGCCGCTCGCGGGCGTGCCTACGGATAGCACCCCTCAACTAGTTCAGGCTGAAGTGCCGGCTATTGTGCAGCCCCCGAGAGGCGCTTCGGTACAGGGGGCTTCGGCTCCAGTAACTGCTCAGTCGAATACCACCACAGTTCGAACGCAGCATTCCACGTACCGGTTCACCAACGCAGGCGCGTTGCCAATCTCGGTCGTGCTCGACAGCTTTGCATCGCTCCGTCGGCCAGCTGGTGCAGGTCGAGCGTGGAGACCGCCCTCGAACCCGCCACGGGCAGACATTGTTGATGCTCGGCATGGCCTGACTCATTACTGGCTTGCGATGGGACGCGATACCATCGCACTGGACACCATTCCCTTCCGTACCGAAGGGCGAACCGGTGAAGGATCCCCAGTCGTGTATGTCGCAGATGTCGGCGGCCGGCAGCTCCAGGTCAGCTATAGCTTCCCGACAGACTCCGCCGAATACCTCATGCGCGTGAGCGCGACGCTGAGCAACGCACCACCGGGAAGCCTGCTGCTGGCTGAATTGCCACGCACGCTCCTGTCGAGTGAAGCAGATACGCTGGATGACCTCAACCACCTCGCCGTGAGCTATAGACTGCCACTGGGCGAGGTGAAGAGTGTCTCCTTCTCAGAGCTGGACTCGACCGAGGCATTGACTGAACCAGGGCCGGTGAACTGGATTGCGGCGCGGAACAAGTACTTTCTGGTTGTCTACCGCGGAGTCGGTACGCCGTTCTCCATGGTCTACCTGCACGGCGAAGCACCCAGCGGAAAGATTGCGAAGACCATGCAGGCCCGTGTGGCGTTGCCACTTGCAGCCGATGGAACGGCGGCGTTCGACATCTATGCGGGCCCCCAGAATTTCGAGCGCCTCCAGCGACTTGGGGGCGACCTCGATCAAGTGAACCCATATGCAGGCTGGCTGCACGGTGTCGTGCAGCCGTTTGCAACCATGGTAATGCGTGCGCTCCTGTGGATGAAGCGCACGACGGACCTGAACTATGGGTGGGTACTGGTCCTGTTCGGCGTCGCCGTTCGCCTCGTATTATGGCCCCTCAATCAGGGGGCAATGCGGACGAGCATAAAGATGCAGCGACTGCAGCCAGAGCTCCAGGCAATCCAGAAGAAGCACAAGGAGGACCCAAAGAAGCAGCAGGAAGCGATCATGAAGGTGTATGCCGAGCATGGAATGAGCCCACTCAGTCCGTTGATGGGTTGCCTCCCAATGCTCCTGCCGATGCCGGTACTCTTCGCGCTCTACTACGTCTTCCAGAACACAATTGAGTTTCGCGGCGTGCCGTTTCTCTGGCTTCCTGATATCTCGCTGGCGGACCCCTACTACATCACTCCTGTGCTGATGGGTGTTTCGATGTTCGTCATGTCCTGGATCGGCATGCGAAACTCGCCGCCGAATCCACAGGCGAAGATGATGACGTACATGATGCCCGTAATGTTGACCGTGCTGTTCCTCAACTTCGCATCGGGGCTCAACCTGTACTATGCCGTCCAGAACATCGCTGCCATTCCGCAGCAGTGGCTACTGGCGCGCGAGCGGACAAAGGCAGCTACGTAGCCTGCGGAGACCCGCTGTCGGACCGGGCACCGGCACGTTGGCGCGCCACGTGCACGGGGACGGCGCGTGAAGATTACGTACATAGGCCATGCGACGCTGTTGCTGGACATTCAGGGGATCCGGATACTCACGGATCCAAACTTCGACTCGTCCCTCGGCAGGTTTCTGCCACGGGTCTCACTTCCAGGCATCGCGCTCGATTTGTTGCCGCAGCTCGACGCCATCCTGCTGACGCATGCGCACGCAGATCACCTTTCGTTCAAGTCGCTCGACAGGCTTCCGCGAGACATCCCCCTCTTTGCACCGGGAGTCATTGCGGAATGGCTGGTGAACAAGGGTTACTCGCACGCGGTATCGCTCGACCCAGGATCGCCAACAACGCTGGGGGATGGCCTCCTGCGAATACACGCTGCCCGTGCGACACATCGGGGCAATCGGTACGGATTCGACCGCTGGCGCAGTGCCGCCAACATGTATCTCCTCGAGGGCGACAAGGAGAGCGCCTTCTTTGCAGGGGATACCGCGCTGACGGATGCGACACATCACCTCGTGCAATCCGTGCTCTGGAACAATGAGCGTGAGCTCGACGTCGCGCTTCTTCCGATCGGCTATGCTCCTCCATGGAAGCCCGGATTCCGGAAAGGTCACCTGACAGGTGATGACGCCCTGTCGCTGTTCGAGATCCTTCGGGCCCGTGCGATGCTTCCATATCACTGGGGCACCTTCCATCACGTGACGGCAACGGCGCATGATGCGATCGATCGCCTGCGGGCCCGTCTCGAAAACTACCCGGGGCGAGAGCATGTACACATCGTCGAGCCCGGTGAATTCCTGACGGTCGATGCAACCCGAGCATGGCGAACAGGAACGACGTGACGGGTGGGGCCCTCGATGCCTCGTCGCTTGGTGACGGCCGCACAATCGCCGCCATCGCGAGCGCCCATGGGAGAGCAGCCGTCGCGCTGGTCCGGGTGAGCGGGCCGGACGCCCTCGCACTTGGAATGGCACTCCTGGACCCCGTGCCGACCATTGCTCGCCGGGCGACGCGCTGCACGGTATACAATCCGTCCGGGGACGTCCTCGATGAAGTGATCGCCACTTTCTATCCCGGCCCGCACTCGTTCACGGGCGAAGACGTTCTCGAGATCAGCACGCATGGCGGAAGTGCAGCACCGCTCTCCGTCCTGACAGCCGCCATCCTTGCCGGCGCCCGCGAAGCCGAGGCCGGAGAGTTCACTCGCCGAGCCGTACTCAATGGAAAGATCGACCTTCTTCAAGCAGAAGCGATCGGAGATCTGATTGACGCACGAAGCCTGGCCTCTCACCGGATAGCGCTTCGCCAGCTGGATGGAGGACTCTCCCGGCGAATTGCAGAAATCCGAGGGGAGGTTTTAGGGCTGGAAGCGCTACTGGCCTACGACATCGACTTTCCCGAGGAAGACGACGGCCCAATCCCGCGCGAACGGATCGCGGAGACCACGGCAGCGCTGCTCGTCTCGCTCGATGCGCTACTCGCGACCAGCGAGCAGGGCGTGCTTGTCCACGAGGGTGCCCTCGTCGTCTTCGCGGGTGCGCCCAACGTTGGCAAATCCTCTCTCTTCAATGCATTGCTGGGCGAGGCGCGCGCGATCGTCGCCGAAGTACCGGGTACGACCCGCGATGCGATCGAGGCGGTACTCGACCTCCCAGGGTGGCCCCTGCGCCTCGTGGACACAGCCGGACTTCGGGATACCAGCGACGTCGTCGAGCGACTCGGTATCGAGACCTCGGAGCGATACCTCTCTCGAGCGTCCGTCATCCTGGCGTGTGTGGATTCCAAAGAGTCCGTTCACGCGATCGATACGCTGCGCAAGCAGTCACCAGCGGCGGTAATCGTCGTCGCGACCAAGAGCGATTTAGTAGCACAACGCTCCGAAGTAACGGCCGATATCGCAGTCAGCGCCCAAACCGGTGCAGGGCTGGCAAGCCTACTGGAGTTGATCGAAGCCCGACTCGCAGGGGTGCGAGGGCAACCGGTGCTCGACGCCCCGATGCTCACTCGGGCCCGTCATCGTGCGGCCGTGGATCGCGCACGAGTGGAGCTCGCGCACTTTGCAGCCATCTGGACGACTGGCGAGCTTCCGGCAATCGTCGCCGCAACGCACGTCCGCGCATCGGCAAACGCGCTGAGCGAGCTGATTGGTGACATCCACGTCGACGACGTGCTGGATGTGGTGTTTCGCAGCTTCTGTGTTGGCAAATAGCCGGAATCAGGCCGTCGCTGCCGCGGCTCGAGCAAGCTGGTCCAACTCTTCAGCACTTGCGCGAACAGCCCAGGCGATTCCGCGTTCCGCGATCGCTGCCTCGACCATGCGTGCACCCAGAAAGTATCCACTGCGCTCTGGAAGGACATACCGATCGACGGTGCGGGCCTCATCGCTCATTCCGCCCGAGAGATAGCGCAAGCGAAGGCCTAATCCCGCGCGATCGAGGTCCTCCTGAACGGCTCGCGTAATGACAGTTTCCAGTTCCCGGACGCGCGCATACTGCCGGCGCGCGAAGCCAAAGTACTCCCATGCGGCGTGCCCGGGGCTGACCATCTGCGAGACGTGCACGGCGAGCCCCTCGTTCACGAGCAGTTCTCGCAATGGTGTGGTGCGTCCCGTCTCCCAGTAGGAGTAGTAGCCCTGTGCACCAAGGATGAGGGGCCGCATCTCGCTACGGCTTGCCGGGGAGGTATACCGAATCGCGTGAGCATACTCGTGTGCGATCCAGAGTGGCAGCAGTTCCGGATCGAGGCCAAGGCCCTGTGTATCCGGATTGGCGACGGAGGTGAAATGCTCGAGACAGACGAAGGCAACGCCGCGTCCATCGATGACCAACTCGCCGGCGTTCGCGGCGCCAACGCCGACCATCAGGACGACATCAACGTCTACGTCCTGCTCGAGGAGCTGGGCACACCGTTCCGCCGTGACGCGCGCCAAGGCGACGACATCGGTTCGCTCGAGCACTTCGCGAAGGTCGGCTCGATTCGCCAGAGCGGTGGATCGCACCACGTCGGCGAAATGCGGTCCCTCGGGATCTACGACGTAATTCTGCCAGTAGGGCTCGAGAATCCTGCGGTGGGTCTGGAAGTAGTGTTCGTACGCGGCGACACGATCTGCGCTGTCGAGTACAGCAAAAAAATCTGGCAGCAGGTTGATCAGCATTCGACCGGGAAGCGACCTGCGGGAGGGCGGCGCGGGGCCCGTCACTCGTACGGGAGCGCCGATTGCGGGCGCATAGGACGCGGAATGATAGCCGCAGCCCGGAGGTCGAACAAGAGAGCTTCACGGGCAATTCATCAACTTCGCACGGCCGCTCGACGAAACGCCGGGCGTACACGACAAACCGCCCTCGGCGTGCCCGAAACCCGAATCGAGCAACTGAACTGGCACGCTTCTTTCCTTATCGCATGGTCGAAGTAGCTCAAGCAGCAGGAGAGAGCGATGACCACGCTACAGCAGATCGAGCTGCGCTGTCCCATCTGTGACACGCGGTTCAAATCACAGCAGGTTATCTCGACGAACTCGTTCGGCGGGAAGCGCACGGATTTTCACGAGCGTGCAGCGGGTACGCAGCCGCTGCCGTTTTTGATTCACATGTGCAACCGTTGTGGCTACTCGGGAGCGGAGCGCGACTTCACCGAGGAGACCGACGTGACTCAGGTCCTTCGCGAACACGTGTGGAATGAACTGGCTCCACAGATCTCGACCGTCGCCATCGCGGGTTCCGAGAAATACGAAGCGGCTGCCAAAGTTGCAGAGTGGCAGGGCCTGGACGTCCGGCACGTGGCCGACCTGCTGCTGCGAGCGGCGTGGTGCTGCGTCGACGAAAACGACACAGAGGCTGAGCGGTTCTTCCGGCGAAAGGCGGCGTGGAAGTTCGAAGAGGCGCTGTCGACCTTCGATGGCGTCGCACGAGAAGAGCGTGCTGTCCTGACCTATCTCGTGGGCGAGCTGTGGAGACGCGTGGGCGACGCGCGCCAAGCGAGTGACTGGTTCAACCGTGTGGCTGGCGAGATCAGTGACAGCTCCACGCAGCAGTGGGTGATGGATGCGGCGCGCCAACAGCGCGAATGTCCGCGCGAATGGTTCGGCTGAGTCCAAGGCATCTCGATGTGACCGAGAGGGAAGCGCCCAAGTGCTTCCCTCTCCTGCGTTTCGCTACCGGGTACCGAACAACCGGTCGCCTGCGTCGCCGAGGCCTGGCAGAATGTAGCCCTGCTCGTTCAAGCCACGATCGAGACACGCGCAATACACGGTGACGTCGGGATGGGCGTCAGCCAGGCGGCGAACACCCTCAGGAGCGGCGACGAGACAGAGGAATCGAATGCGCGAGGCGCCAGCGCGCTTGAGCGACGCAACGGCCGCAGCCGCGCTTCCACCGGTGGCCAGCATTGGATCGAGCAGAAAGAATTCACGCTCGGCCGCATCGCCTGGGACCTTGAAGTAGTAGTCTACGGGCTCGAGGGTGTCGTGATCGCGATACAGTCCGATGTGCCCCACGCGGGCAGCCGGGACGAGCCGAGCAACGCCCTCGACCATCCCCAGGCCAGCGCGGAGGATAGGTACGAGCGTGAGCTTCTTTCCACTCACTCTCCTGCCCACGGTGCGTTCGAGCGGCGTCTCCACTGGTGCGGGCTCGAGTGCCAGCTCACTCGTCGCTTCGTACGCGATCAACGTCGCGATCTCCTCGACCAGCTCCTTGAAGATCTTGGTCGGTGTTGCCCGGTCGCGAAGCACGGACAACTTGTGTTGCACGAGCGGGTGAGAAACGATGCGCAGCGTGGGGAACGCAGGGGTGGTGTCCATGCGCCGGAAGCTACTAACTTCGCGTCCATGAAAGAATACCAAGCCGTGATGGTGCGGCTCTCGCGACATGCGCGCGACGACGAGGATGCGCTCACCGACCTGCTGAACGAGCGCAGCCGAAGTGGATGGCGGTTGGCGATGATGTCACAGGATGCACATCGCCTTACGGTGGTGTTTCAACGTCCCAACGACGGAGAGTCCGCGTGAAGATCACATTTGCCGGAGCTGCACGCGAAGTGACAGGGTCATGTCACATCCTCGAAGTGGGCGGGCGGACTGTGCTGCTCGATTGCGGGATGTTCCAAGGGCGACGGTCGGAAACCGCGGCGAAAAACGCTGCGCTTCCGATTGACGTTGCGCGCATCGACGCCGTGGTGCTCTCCCACGCACACATCGATCACGCGGGTCGTCTCCCGCTGCTCACCCGCCATGGATACCGGAAGGCGATCTACTGCACGGCAGCCACGCGTGACCTCTGCGCGGTGATGCTTGCCGATTCAGCCCATATTCAGGAGAAGGATGCGGAATTTCTTGCGCGCCGAAAGAAAGCCGCGGTCGAGCCGTTGTACGGCATGCGAGACGCCGCGAAGGCGACCGACATCATGATCGGGATGGCGTACGACACCACATTCGATGTGGTGCCCGGCGTGCGCGCGACGTTCACCGATGCCGGCCACATCCTCGGATCGGCTTCGGTCGTGCTCGATTGCGAGGAGAATGGCGTTCACCGCCGCATCGTATTCTCGGGAGACATCGGCCGCGCCGGGCTCCCGATCATTCGCGATCCGCACCCCCCGAAGGGAGGGGCGGACCTGGTGATCCTGGAGTCGACGTATGGGAATCGGGAGCATCCCTCGGTCGAAGGCGCGCGCGACATGCTTGCCAAAATCGTGAACGAGGCATCCGGCCGCGGGGGACGAGTGCTCATTCCCGCGTTCGCTGTCGGACGCACGCAAGAGATCGTGTACGACCTGCACGCGCTCGCGCGCGAGCACAAAATTCCTGCGATCCCCATCTTCATCGATAGCCCGCTCGCGATCGATGCCACCACGGTCTTCGCCATGCATCCGGAGGTGTTTGACCAGACGGAAGACCTGATCCAGAAGGTCCAGAACCTGTTTCAGTTTTCCCTCGTCCGCTACACGCGGGAAGCAAGCGAATCAAAGGCACTGAATGCGCAGCATGGTCCCATGGTGGTCATTGCGGCTTCAGGCATGTGCGAGGCGGGACGGATCCTCCACCATCTCGCCCACCACGCCAGCGATCCGAGAACGACGATCCTCATCGTCGGCTTCCAGGCGGAGCATACGCTGGGGCGGCGCATCGTCGACCGAGCGCCGGTGATCAAGGTGTTCAGTGAGGAGATTCCCCTACGTGCGAGGGTAGAGATCCTGAACGGCTACTCGGCCCACGGCGACCGGCATGAGCTACAGGGCTGGCTCGACCGCGTTCGCGATGGCGGTGCAGCGGGGTCCGTGCCGCCCCCCGTCTATCTCGTACACGGCGAGCCGGCCGCACAGGAAGCATTCGCGGAGCAGCTGCGAGGTGCGGGGTACCCGTCAGTGCAGGCGCCGCAGCGTCACGACACGATCACGCTGTGAGCTCCCAAGGCGAGCGCGTGGCCTCTGGTGCGCGCGCGCGCATCACCGAGGGGGCCATTCGGAGCATCGTTCGACTTGGGGTGACAGACGCCAGCATGTCGGCGATTGCCAACGAAGCTGGCGTGAGCAAGGCGTTGTTGCACTACCACTTTTCGGACCGGGCGCAGCTCCTGGCGCATGTGATTGGAGTGCTGGCGCAACGACTCGTACAGCGTGAGCAGGTAGCACTCGCGCACCGCAGCGCGAGCGATGCTACGGTCGTGGACGCGCTCTGGCACCTCGTGGAGGGCGAACTGGGCCGCGGTGAGCTTCGTGCCGTGCTCGAGCTCGGGACATTGCAGGAGCCCGCGCTCGCCGACGCCAATGACCACGCGCGCCGAGAACGACTAGGGGGTGCCGTGCGGACGGTGGGACAGGTGCTGACCCTGCTCGAACTTGCGCCGAGGGTTCCCGTAGCGCTCATCGCGGGTGCGACGGTGGCGTTGGTCGACGGTCTCGCCATCGGGGGCATGGGCAGTGAAGATGCACGACCGAGCTTCGACGTCTTCTGGCTCGCGATCCTGGCGCTCTGCGATTGACCACGCTGCGCGCCTCAGCGCCGCGCGACTAGTTTCAGGACGATGCCTCCTCGTCGTTCGCTCCGCGCACGTGTCGCGCTGGCGCTGCCCGTGATCGTTGTCATTGGTTGGCTGTCGTCGCTGGGCGCCGTTCTCGCCTGGGAGCGTCAGGACGAAGCACGCCCGGTAGGTGCCATCGTCGTCCTCGGTGCTGCCCAGTACGTCGGCAAGCCATCACCCGTGTTGCGCGCACGACTCGACCACGCCATCTCGTTGTGGAAGCGCAACCTGGCGCCGACGCTCATCGTCACGGGCGGGCGTGGGACGGGGGACACGACGAGCGAAGCGGCCGTAAGCCAGCGCTACGCGGTACAGCATGGCGTGCCGGCGACAGCCATCCTGCTGGAGACCGAAGGACGAACCACGAGTGAATCCATGGCAGGAGTGGCTGCGCTCATGGGAAGCCGCAATCGCCGCGACGTCCTGCTGGTGAGCGATCCGTTCCACATGTTACGTCTCACCATCCTCGCTCGGCGTCATGGCCTGATCCCCTTTGCGTCGCCGACACCGACGAGTCCCATAGCGGCGAGCCCCTCCATGCGGTGGAAGTATGCGCTGAGCGAGTCGATCAAGGCCCCACTTTCGTTCATCCTGGAGCGAAACAGCAAGTAGCGTCGGCAAATAGTAGCAAACGGTATATATCCAGCCGCTGGAGACGCTGAGTGCGCGGGTGCGTGATCGCGGTACACAGGTCCAGCCCCCCCGACTACACTTTGTTGCAATGCGCATTCCGATCGAGACCTTTCACCTTCCCAACGGACTATTCGTGGTCCTGTCCGAGGACCACACGGCCCCCATCGTGGCCGTGAACCTCTGGTACCACGTTGGCTCGGCGAATGAGCGACCAGGTCGGACGGGATTCGCACACCTGTTCGAGCACATGCTCTTTCAGGGCTCGGCGGACGTCGGTGCGAACGAGCACTTCGAGCTCGTACAACGGGCGGGCGGCACGCTCAACGGATCGACGTGGCTGGACCGCACGAACTATTACGAGACGGTCCCGTCGAACCAACTCGAGATTGCGCTCTGGCTGGAGGCGAACCGCATGGGATACCTGCTGCCCGCAATGACGCAGCAGAAGCTGGATACGCAGCGTGACGTGGTGCAGAACGAGCGACGCTGGTCGGTGGACAACCAACCATATGGCACGTGGTGGGAGCGTCTGCCGGCGCTCTGCTTCCCCCCCGATCATCCATTCCACCACTCGCTGATCGGCTCGATGGATCATCTCGATGCGGCGAGCCTCGATGACATCGCGCACTTCTTCTCAACGTATTACACGCCGGACAACGCCGTGCTGTCCATCGCCGGCGACTTCGAGCCTGCCGACGCGCGGGCCATGATCGAGCGACACTTCGGTGCCATTCCCCGAGGCGCGGGAAAGCCAGCGCTCCCCGACATGACCGTTCCAGCCGCCTTCGACGGGAATCCACGCGAGGTCATCGAGGACGACGTGATGCTGCCGCGCCTGTTCATCGCGTTTCGATCACCGGTATTCGGGAGCGATGCGTACTATGCGGCGAGCGTCTGCTGTGCGATCCTGGGCCTCAAGAAGGGCAGCCGTCTCCAGCGTGCGCTCGTGCGTGAGCAGCAGGTGGCCGCGGAAGCGACGGCCTTCACGTACGATCTCGCCAAGGGCAGCGACCTCCTCGTCATCGATGTAACCGCAAGGCCGGAAGCCACGGTCGAGGTCGTCGAACGAGCGATCAGGAGCGAGATCACGAAGTTGATTTCCCACGGCGTCACGGCTGACGAAGTCGGACGCGCGGTGGCACTGATCGAGACGGACCTCGTGGCTGCATTGCAGTCCGCGGGAGACCGCGCAGACCGACTGTCGCTGTTCGCTACCTACTTCAGCGATCCAACACTCGTGAACGGGCAAGCCGCCCGATATCGAGCCGTGACCGCTGACCAGGTCAATCGCTTCGCGCGTGAGCGGCTCGGTGAGGACAACCGAGCCACGCTCATTTACGTGCCGCGCGCGGTGATGGACAGCGATAGCGACGTGTCGATACCGGAGACAGCGCCGTGAGCGCCGCGACTTTCGTGACCGCGCCCTTGCCCAAGCCGCAGCCAGGCCCGCCGCGCAACTACCGATTCCCTCCGTTCGAGCGCCACATGCTCGACAACGGCCTGCGAATCATCGTCGCTCCCGCGCCGAAGCTGCCCCTCGTCACGGTGCTCGCCCTCGTCGAAGCAGGCGCCTCGACCGAACCCGCGCACGGGCACGGCGTTGCCGCGCTCACGGCGCGGCTGCTGCTGGAAGGTGCCGCGGGCCTCGACGGTGTGGCACTCGCCGACCGGTTCGAGCGAATCGGCGCATCGGTCGATGCGCACGCGGACTGGGATGTCGCGTCGGTATCGCTGACGGCGACGAGCGATCGCATCGAAGCGGCACTCGGACTCGTTCGCGACCTGCTGCGGTTTCCGGCGTTCCCCGATCGCGAGGTCCAGCGCCTGAAGGAGGAACGGCTTGCCACGCTGCTCCAACAGCTGGCGGAGCCCAGGGGACTCGCAGACGAGCAATTCTCCCGAGCGCTCTATGATGCAAATGCTCGGTATGCGTCCCCGGAAGAGGGCGACGCGGCGAGCGTGCGGCGAGTCACGCGCGACGACGTGATGGCGTTCTACGGCGCGCGATACCAACCGGGTGGGATCACGCTGGTCTTCGCGGGTGACATCACGATGGGTGCTGCTGCAGCGCTCACCACGTCGCTCTTCGGTGACTGGACCGGGGTGAGGCCAGCGCCCGCTCCGGGGGGACTCGACGTGGTGCAACCCGGCCGCCTCGTACGCGTCATCGCCAAGGCGGACGCTCCGCAGTCGGAGGTGCGCGTGGGACACGTGGGACTCGCACGCAGCACGCCCGACTACTTCGAGGCCACCGTCATGAACGCTGTTCTCGGTGGCCTGTTCTCCTCGCGCATCAACCTGAACCTGCGCGAGGTGCATGGCTACACGTATGGGGCCGCCTCAGCGTTCGACTGGCGCCGCGGCGTGGGGCCCTTCGTCGTCGAAACCGCGGTCAAGAGCGATGTCACCGGTGCGGCAACGCGCGAGATCCTGAGCGAAATCGACCGCATGCAAAGCGCGCCAATCAGTGAGGACGAGCTCACCCTCGCGACGAGCTACCTCGACGGCGTGTTCCCGATCCGGTACGAGACGACGTCAGCCATCGCGAGTGCCCTGGCGAATCTCGTGATTCACGGACTCCCCGACGATTACTTCGATGTCTATCGGGCGCGCGTACGCCGGATCACGACAGATGACGTGTGGCATGCGGCCAAGACGCATCTTCATCCAGACCACCTGCGCATCGTGATCGTCGGGGATCCTTCCGTGGTGGCACCGCAGCTCGAGGCAGTAATGGGTACAGCACCAGAGATCGTCGATGTCGCCGGCGAGGACGTGCCAGCATGACGCGCCGACGGAAACCAGCGGCAGACGACGCGGCTGACAGCGGCCCTGCTCGCGGGATCGTCGTCAGCGGCGGCGAGCTACGGGCACGTGCTCGTGGGCGAACGTCCGTGGCGCAACTCGACAGCACCGAGATCTACCGCGGGCCGATCGTCACGTTCAACCGGGACACCATCGTTCTCCCGGACGGCTCCAACAAGCCCTTTGACATCGCCCGTCACCCCGGGGCATCGGCGGTGGTCCCCTTTCTCAGCGATCCCGAGGGGGACGAGCCGCAGATTCTCCTCATTCGCCAGTACCGCTACGCGGCCGACGGCTACATCTATGAAATTCCGGCCGGGAGGCTCGATGGCGATGAGTCGCCGGACGCTTGCGCGCGCCGCGAACTCAAAGAAGAGACCGGTTGTTCGGCAGCGCGCATCCAACTGCTCACTTCAATCCTGCCGACGCCCGGATTCTGCGACGAGGTGATCCACATCTTCATGGCCGCGGGCCTGACCCATGGAGAGCACAACCGGGAAGCGGATGAATTCGTGGATCTGGTCATGCTGCGACTTTCCGAGGCTCTAGAGATGATCCAGTCCGGCGAAATCGTCGATGGTAAGACGATTGTCGGGCTGTTGTACGCGGCCGGGTTCATGACGGGGGCCTAGCGGGCCCAACCATAAAGGCGCGGCTCTTCACCGTTCGCTGACAAACCAGAATGCCCTCGAGCGTGTCAAAAGTGAGACACCAATTCGAGGGCATTCTCACGTAGTGTGCCCAAATGAGGACAACGTGACCCAGAAAGGGACTCGATCGGCGGGTTTGCCTCGATCGTAAGTCATTGTTGGTAAACAACTTGTCAAATGTTCCCACGGTTCCGCGCACGGGCATGGCCCCTGCCTCATGGTGATGCCGAGAATGAGAGACAGGAGCGACAGATCGAAACTGCATTGTCGAAGCGTACCCTTTCGCAGGGCTTGGGGGATAAGAACATGGCTGACATCGCAATGAAGCGCGCCGCCCAGACGGCACCATCGATCCGCGAGCAACTGCGCGCGATGGACGACGCCGAAATCGTGACGTCGTTCCTCGGTGGTGAAGAGCGGGCCTTTCAGGAGCTCGTGGAGCGCTACCAGACGCGCCTCCTCAACTTCATCTACCGCACGATCGGTGACCGGGAGAAGGCGGAAGACCTGGTGCAGGAAGTCTTCATTCGCGTCTATCGCCACCTCCATCGCTTCGACCGGTCGAAGAAGTTCTCGACGTGGGCGTACACCATCGCGTCGAACCTCGCGAAGAACGAGCTGCGCAACCGCTCCCGCAATCCGCTGGTGCTGTTCCAGACGATCAAGGGCAACTGGGACGACGACGATCGTCCATTGCAGTTCGAGGACACGTCGGCTCGGCCGGATGACCTGTACCGCAAGCGCCACCTGCGCGAGCTCGTCGCGGAGACGGTCGCCAAGCTGCCGGAGCATCACCGCCAGGTGTTCGTCCTGCGCGAGTTGGAGGGTAAGTCGTACGAGGAGATCGCAGAGATCACCAACTGCAACCTCGGTACGGTGAAGTCGCGGCTGAACCGGGCGCGGAACGCGTTCGCCGAGATCATCGAGCCCTGGGTGGACTGACGGAAGAGGGCAGGGGACGAGGGGACTGAACAGGACCGCAGCGCGCATCGGCGCTGCGGCCCTGTTCAACGTATGGTGACCACGCCGGGTTCCGGGAACAGGGCCCTGACGGGAGGGTACGGAGGGCAGCAGAAACGGCCCTCTCTTCCTTCTCCAGCAACGCCCTCATGAACTGTCGGGAGTTTCGTCGGAAACACGATGCCTATATCGACGACACACTGAGTGGCGTGGAGCTGGACGGCATGGCGCACCACCGTCGTCTCTGTGACCGGTGCGCACAGCTGGACACAAGGGTTCGCCGGGCGTTGCTGGTTGCGCGCAATCTTCCGACGATTCACCCCTCGGCGGCATTTGGCGAACGGCTCCAGGCCCGACTCGCGGCGGAACGTCTCTCGCCGACCCTCGGGGGCGAGATGGAGGATTCGTTGTTCCTCGCTCGGCGGCGCCCGTTCACGAGCGGTACGTACACGATCGTGGCAGCCGGCATCATAGCGGCGGCAGGGCTGGCGGGAGCGGCCGCGCTCTCCCGCGCGAACGATGATGTGATACTGCTGGCGCCGGTCGTGGCGTCGCGGCCAGAACCCGAACCATCCGCACTCTCTGCTCCGACGATGGTGGCTGCGATGCCGGCCGGGATGCCGGTCTGGCAGGCAGTCTTCGTTGCGCAGCAGGCACCGTGGCAATTCGCCAGCGACGCAGCGGGTACGAGATAGACTGGTCGCTGGCGGGTGACGTCGTCCCGGGGCGGACGCGAAGTCATATATTCCGCGGATGGCGTCCGCCGGCGAGAAAGCGCTCCAAGCCGCGCTCAAAGAGCGCGAGTTCGACCCCGTCTACTACTTCCACGGTGACGACGACTTCCTCAAGGACATGCGTGTTCGTGAGCTCGTCGATGCTGCCGTGGATCCCGCCACGCGCGACTTCAACCTCGAGTTGCGCCGCGGTGTCGACATCGATGCAGAAGGGCTCGATTCGCTGCTGAGCACGCCGCCCATGCTCGCAGAACGGCGCGTCGTCGTGATTCGCGACGTGGACAAGTTGAAGAAGGACGCACGGCGGCTGCTCGACGACTACCTCAAGCGACCGGCACCCGACACGACGCTCATACTGGTCAGCCTGACTGGGGTGCGAGCGGATCGTGCGCTCGCCGAGAAGTCGACCGCGGTCGAATTTGCTCCACTCGCGGGCGACCGCGTGCTGAAGTGGGTGACGTACCATGCGGAAACCGTCCTGCATCGCGCCATCACACCGGCGGCGGCATCCCTGTTGATCGAAGCCGCTGGGGATGAGCTGTCACAGCTGGCGGTGGAGCTCGAAAAGCTCGCAAGCTTTTCCGACGCGACCATCGATGAAGCTGCCGTGTCTGCCGTGGTGGGTGTGCGACGCGGCGAAACGGTGGGAGACCTGCTCGATGCCATCGCTGCACGCGACGCGCGGACCGCGCTCGTCCTGATTCCCATCATTCTCGAGCAGCCCAAGACGACCGCGGTCACGATCGTGATGAGCCTTGGGACCCAAACGCTGGCGCTTGCCTACGGGGAGGCGGCACGTTCGCGCGGCACACCAGTGCGCGCGCTGTACAACGAATACATGACGCTTCTCAAGGAGACGGGCGCATTCCCGGGTCGCCCGTGGGGTGAAGCCGTGACCGCATGGACGAAGTATTCCGATCGTTGGACTGCTGGAGATCTCGACGCGGGTCTTCATGCCCTGCTCGTCGCCGACGAAGCGCTCAAGGACACCAGGCTCTCGTCCCACGAGCAGCTGCTCACCTCTCTCGTGCTTTCACTATGCCTTTCCGGATCCTCGAGCCGCGCGGCGTGACGATGCACGCGCATCGCTTCGTCCTTCTGCTGGTCGTGCTCATCGCAGTAGTCCCCATGCGTGCAGGGGCGCAGTCGCCCACGTCGTCGACGGCCGTCGGTGATTCCATCTTCCGCCGCGCGCGGCGCATGGTAAGCGAGGGCAATGGCGCCGCAGGACGCGCGCTCGTCGATTCCCTCATGCGTCGCGAAGAAGAAGGAACCACCGCGTACGGCAACGCCCTCTACTGGCGCGGCGCACTGGCCGAGACGGCAGCGGAGGCCGAGCGCGACTACCGCAAGGTGATCGTCGAATACCCGCTTTCGCCGTACGCCAGTGATGCCCTGCTGGCGATTGCCGAGTTGGAACAGGCGCGTGGAGACCGCGCGGGCGCACTGGCACATCTCCAACGATTCGTCCGTGAGCATCCCGTAAGCTCCGCGCGCGGCATCGCGGCGCTCGCGGCAGCGCGGCTCGCCTTCGAGCAACGCGACACACGCGCAGGCTGCGCGATGATCGGGGAGGCGAAGGCGTCTGCATCGACGACGGACGTCGAGCTGCGGAACCAGATCGATTACTACGCCACGCGCTGTCCTGCGGTGGGACCTGCGACCACGTCCGTAGCGACGACGGCGCCGACCCCTCCCGCGCGCGATTCCGTGCGAGTGATGCCGCCCGTCACGCCTCCTGTGCGAAAGCCGGTGCGCGACACGGCGGCAAAGACGCCGCCACCCGCTGCGGCCAAGCCGACAACGGTGCCGAAACCAGTTGCCCGTGGCATCTATACCATTCAGATCGCGGCATACCCAACCCGTGCTGCCGCGGAGCAACTCGTGGCCAAACTCGCCGCGCGCGACGTGAAAGCGCGCGTGAGCGGCACGAGCAAACCGTACCGCGTGCGCCTCGAGTTCTATCCGACACGCGACGCGGCACAAGTCGCGGTTGCGTCGCTCAAGGAACGGGGCGTCATCGGATTCGTCACCACCGAACCCGCCGCGCCGGACCGGACGTCGCCGTGAGCGGTGAGGTCGCCACGCCCTTGATGCAACAGTACCGCGAGATCAAGGCGCGCCACCAGAGCGCGATCCTGTTTTTCCGGATGGGCGACTTCTACGAAATGTTCTACGACGATGCCGAAACCGCTGCGCGCGTGCTCGGCCTCACGTTGACGGCGAGACACAACGGCGGCGCGTCGGAGGTGCCGCTCGCCGGCGTGCCAGTGAAGTCGGGGCCGGACTACCTGCGTCGTCTCGTGCAGCAGGGCTACCGCGTTGCCATCTGTGAGCAGGTGGAGAACCCGAAGCTCGCCAAGGGCCTCGTGCGCCGCGAGGTGGTCGAGACGATCTCGCCGGGCGTCGCCTTCGCGGACGATCTACTCGATGGCGCGAGGAACAACTACCTCGTGGCGGTCGGACCCGCGCGGCATGACGGCGACGGCGTCGGCGTGGCCGCGGCAGACATCTCCACTGGTGAGTTCCGGCTGAAGGTGACACCGCTCGCAGAACTCGACACGGTGCTCGCGCGCTTCGCTCCACGCGAGATCGTCGTGCCACGCGACTTCAACGTGTTGCCGCGCACAACGGCGCTGGACGGCGTGTTGCTGATGGAGCGCGAGGCATGGGAGTTCGACGAGTCCATGGCGCGCGACGATCTTGCGCGGCACTACGCCGTGCGCGGGCTCGACGGGCTCGGTCTGGAGACGGAGGATGGCGCTGCCGTTGCGGCGGCGGGAGCACTTCTCCGCTACCTGAAGGAGATGCAGCCGGCTGGCGTACCGCAGCTCGGCCGTCCCACCGTGGAGCGTGCGGGCGGGTCCATGCCCCTCGACGAGATGACGCGCCGGAATCTCGAGCTGGTGGAATCGCTACGTGGCACCGACACCTCGGGCACCCTGCTGGCCGTGCTCGACCGAACGATGACACCAATGGGCACGCGCCTGCTGCGCCACTGGCTCCTGGCACCACTCGTGGACCGGCAGGGCATCGACACGCGGCTCGACGCGGTTGCAGCACTGGTCACCGATGCCGGAGGGCGAGACGCGCTGCGCGCGGCGCTGGACGGCGTCCGCGATGTGGAGCGACTCGGTAGCAAGGCGGCCGCCGGCCGGGCGACCCCGCGCGAACTCGCGGCACTCGGTGCATCGCTCGCGCGACTACCCAGCGTCGAAGTGGCAGCACTCCGGCTCGGTGGCGCCGGTGCGCTCACGCGATTGATGGCGCAGTGGGACGGATGCACCGACCTGTCAGGATCGGTTCGCGCGACGCTCGTGGAGCGTCCACCGCTTCAGCTTGGCGACGAAGCCACCATCGCCGTCGGCGTGGATGAGGAACTCGATGCGTTACGGCTGCTGCGCGACGGAGGCAAGGACGCGATCGCGTCCATCCAGGCCGACGAACGCGCGCGCACGGGGATTCCGTCGTTGAAGGTCGGTTTCAACAAGGTGTTCGGCTACTTCATCGAAGTCACGAATGCCAATCGCGAGCTCGTACCTCCTGACTACCAGCGCCGGCAGACCCTCACGGGCGCCGAGCGGTTCGTGACGCCGGCGCTGAAGGAGTACGAGGAAAAGGTGCTCACCGCGGCGGAGCGCATCGAGGCGCGTGAGCGCGCGCTGTTCGAGGCGCTGCGTGCCGCAATCGGCGCCGAGATTGCGCGCATTCAATGTGCGGCTCGAGTGATCGCGGAGCTGGATGTCCTGGCCGCATTGGCCGATGTGGCCGCGCGCGAGGGCTACGTGCGCCCGACGCTCACCGATGGCTTCGATCTCGACATCGCTGGTGGGCGGCATCCCGTGGTGGAGCGGATGATGCCGCGCGACAAGTTCATCCCGAATGATGTCCGCCTCGTGGACGACGCGCGCCTTGTGATCCTCACGGGCCCGAACATGGCGGGCAAGAGCACGATCCTCCGTCAGGTGGGATTGATCGTGCTCATGGCGCAGACTGGGAGCTTCGTCCCAGCAGACGCCGCGACGATCGGTGTGTGCGACCGCGTGTTCACGCGCGTCGGCGCGAGCGACAACCTCGTGCGCGGCCAGTCGACGTTCATGGTGGAGATGGCGGAGACGAGCGCCATCCTGCACACGGCCACACGCCGCAGCCTCGTGTTGCTCGACGAGATCGGCCGGGGCACGAGCACGTACGATGGTGTCTCGATCGCGTGGGCGGTGAGCGAGCACCTGCACGACCAGGTCGGCTGCAAGACGATCTTCGCGACGCACTATCACGAACTGGTTCAGCTCGCAGACGAATTAGTAGCCGTACGAAACTATAACGTCGGGGTCCGCGAGGTTGGGGACCAGATCCTTTTCCTGCACCGCCTGCTGCCTGGCGGTGCGGACCGGTCCTATGGTATCGAGGTCGGCAAGCTCGCAGGACTCCCCCCCGAGGTGATCGCACGCGCACGTACGGTGCTGGCGCTTCTCGAGGGAGAGGCGGAGCACCTGGTTCCCGGGCTGTCCCCAGCGCGGGCGGGCAAGCGGGAGCGCGGGGCACCGCCACCGACGGACCAACTCGCGCTCTTCGTGGCGGCCGTACCGCATCCTGTGGTGGAGAGGCTCAAGACAACAGATGCGAACACCATGACGCCGCTAGCCGCATTGCAGCTGCTGGCGGAGCTCGCCGAGCAGTCGAGACAATGAGCGCCAGGGGACGAGCCGGTCGGTCGGGCGCGCACATTGCCCTCGTCAGGCGCATGATGCGTGCGCTCGTGCTGCCGGTAGTGGCGACCGCGTGCGCGGACACGAACTCGTCGCAGAAGGTCGGACATACGTTCCAGGCTGGCAGGTCACGCCCCGACGAAGTGCCAAGGGTGCTGAACACCGACCTTCCCTTTCGCTATCCGGCCGCGCTGTATGCGCGCCGGGTGCAGGGCAATGTCACGCTGCGCCTGTTCGTGGACCGCGATGGCCAGGTCAGCGTCGACTCGACGCGCATCGAGGAATCGAGTGGCTATGCAGCGCTCGACTCCGCGGCGGTGAAGGGAGCGCAGGAGCTGCGCTTCGTGCCGGCTAAACTTCGCGGCGAGCCGCTCGTCGCTACCGTGCTCTTTCCCGTCTACTTTCGTCATCCCGAGGCACCGGCGCTTCCGGGCGACACGATCCTGAGCAAACGTCCGGCACCCTGAATGCGCAATCAACGCCCTTACGACAGCGTCCTCGACACGATTGGCTGGACGCCCCTGATTCGTCTCAACCGCGTAACGCGCGGCATTCGCACGCCGGTGTACGGCAAGGCGGATTTCTTCAATCCGGGCGGGTCCGTGAAGGACCGCATTGGCATGCCGATCATCGAACAGGCGGAGCGCGATGGGAGCCTCAAGCCGGGAGGTACGATCGTCGAGGGGACGAGCGGCAACACCGGCGTGGGCCTGGCGATCGCTGCCGCGTTGAAGGGCTACAAGTGCATTTTCACAATGCCCGACAAGATGTCGCAGGAGAAGGTGCGGTTGCTCAAGGCCTTCGGCGCCGAGGTGATCGTGACGCCAACGGCGGTGGCGCCGGATCATCCGGACAACTACGTGATGATGGCGAAGCGCATCGCGGAGGAGACGCCGAACGCGATCCTCGCCAACCAGTTCTACAACGACGCCAACCCGCAGGCGCACTACGACACGACGGGGCCGGAACTGTGGGAGCAGACGGAAGGGCGGATCACGCATTTCGTTGCGGCGGCGGGCACGGGAGGGACCCTCACGGGCGTGGGCCGCTACCTGAAGGAGCAGAACCCCGACATCAAGATCATTTCGGGTGATCCGCAGGGGTCGATCCTTGCCGAGCTCTGGCGAAGCAAGGGCACGCACAAAACGGAGGGCGCGCCGTACAAGGTCGAAGGCATCGGGCAGGACAAGCTGCCGACGACGCTCGACCTGTCCGTCATCGATGACTATCGCACGGTCAGCGATCGGGACGCGTTTGCAATGGCTCGGCGACTGACGCGCGAGGAGGGGTTGTTCGTTGGAGGATCAGCGGGGCTCATCACGCACATCGCGTTGCAGGTGGCGCGTGAGGCGGACAACCCCAATGCGCTGGTCGTGACGTTCCTGTGCGATACGGGGGAGCGATACCTGTCGAAGCTGTACAACGACGAGTGGATGCGCGAGAACCAGTTGCTCGAGCCCGACCGGGTGACGCTCGGCGACCTGCTCGATCACAAGCAGAGCGGTGCGCCGGCTGCCGTGGTGAGCGCGGCTCCGGGCCAACTGGTGCGTCAGGCATTGGGGTTGATGCGGCTGCACGACGTCTCGCTGCTACCGGTGCTCGAAGCGGGCGAATGCGTGGGCAGCGTGACGGAGTATGCGCTCACGCAGCGGGGGCTGGAGAGCTCGCGCTTCCTGGACGCGGTCGTTGGGGAGGTAATGGACGAGCCGTTCCCGGTCGTGGAGGCGACGCAGCACGTGGAGTCGGTCCAGAAGCTGCTATCGAAAGCGACGCCGGCCGTACTGGTGCGCGATGGCGGGGCGATCCAGGGGATCGTGACGCGCAGCGACATGCTCGCCTACCTGATGAACCGGTAGGCGCACGGACGGGGGACCATTCACGGCGGAGAACGGTGCGGATCACGGTATTGATGGGCGGGACCTCGTCCGAACGCGACGTGTCGCTGGCGTCGGGCTTGAGGATCGCGGAGGCGTTGCGGACGCTCGGGCACGAGGTGCGGGCGATCGACACGGCGAAGGGCGCGCTGACGCCGGACGCGGAGCGACGGATGCTCGCGGATGGCGTGGTGAAGCTGATACCGCCCACGCCGGAGGAGCTGGCGCGCATGAGTGCGGAGTCGCTGGCAGACACGACCGGCCGGTTGCCGAAGCGTGACGAGTGCGATGTGGCGTTCCTCGCACTGCATGGTGGCCGAGGGGAGGATGGGACGATTCAGGCGCTGCTCGACCTGGCGGGAGTGCCCTACACGGGAAGTGGGCATCTGGCGAGCGCGCTCGCGATGGACAAGGACTTGTCGAAGCACATCATGCGCGCGCACGGCGTGCAGACCGCGGACTGGATGATGGTGAACGACCTGGAGGCGTTGCCCGACAGCGAGCTGGTCGAGCGCACACTGGGGTGGCCCGTGATCGTGAAGCCGTCCAAGCAAGGATCGACGGTAGGGTTGTCGATCGTGAAGCAGGCGTCGGAGCTGGCGCCGGCGATCGTCCAGGCGTTCGCGCACGACGACGAGGTGATGGTCGAGCAGTTCATCGCGGGCCGCGAGCTCACCGTCTCGATCCTTGGCGGCATTGCGCTGCCGGTGGGCGAGATCATCGCCAAGAAGGAGATCTACGACTACGAGTGCAAGTACACGCCGGGCATGGCAGTGGAGACGTTTCCCGCCGCGTTGAGCGACGAGGAGGCGTCAGCGGTTCAACAGCAAGCCCGGCTCACCTTCGAGGCCCTCAAGCTCGGCGGGTGTGCGCGCATCGACTTTCGCATGACGCCGGCGGGGGAGTTCTACTGCCTGGAAGCGAACACGCTGCCGGGGATGACGGGAACGAGCCTCGTGCCACAGGCCGCGGCGGCTGCCGGAATCGGCTTTCCCGAACTCTGTGAACGGATCGCCATGCTGGCGGCGAAGCCGCAAATGGGTTCACTTCATCCGTCATGACGTCAGTGAAAAGCAGACTTCCGAGCTTCAGCGCGGCCCTCGCCGGGATACCAGCCGGCATACAGATATCCGGTCCGTGGAGCGGGCGCCGCCAGCTGTTCGTGAAGTTCGCCAGCGAGGCCGAGACCGCGACTATCTATACGTCGCAGGCACTGCGTGGCGAGCTGGTGCGGCTGGCGCAGCGCTCGCGTTATCACTCGGTGGCGATCATCGGGGGCGACGCGCTTGTGGAGAGCGAGTTTCTCGCGGCGGCGTTCGCGGAGGAAGGTCCGTTGCCCGTGATGATCGACCATGACGGCCAGCGGCCTGAGGTGCTGGAGACGCTTCTCCGGACGTTCGCGATGGTGCAGGTGACGATGAACGGCACCGAGCGCACGACGGCAGTCGAGCAGATCTGTCGGACGATTGGAATCGCGGCAGCGGGCAAGGTGGAGCACGCCGTCGCGATCAATCCGGGGGAGTCGCTCAGTGACGGGCCGCTTTTGCGGATCGTCGAACAGATACACGAGGCGAGCGAGAGCGCTCAGATCGTGATTCATCCGGTGATCGAGCGACCGCCGGAGCGCGACCGCCGGTGGGTGCTCTGGCTCGAGCAGGCCATGAAAGTGCATGCGGATGTGCGCATCCTGCCGCGCTGGCCTGATGCCGGCGCGCGGTAACCGATCCGGAACCTGCAACGAGCGCTCCGGTTAGTACGTTTGAGTAGCAGTACTCGCACACGCGATCGAATCGTTTCCGCAGCCGTATTCGCCGCATTCGCCGGACCGTCCGATGTCCATTCCAGCCCAGTTCGACGAACACGAGGCACCGCGCACCGCACGCGGCGTCCGTGTGCTGCTCGGCATCAGCGTGGCGATTCTGCTGCTGCAGCTCACGCTGGTGAGCAATGCCGATGCGTTCGCGGTGCTGGGTTTCCAGAACGGCAACTTCCAGCATTCGCTGTGGAGTGTCGTGACATACAATTTCGTGCACTACAGCGCGTGGCACCTCGCGCTGAACATGTTCGCGCTCGTCGCGTTCGGGCCGCGCCTGGAATCAGAGATGGGGACGCGTGCGTTCGTCCTTTACTTCCTGTGGTGTGGGCTTGGGGGGGCGATGTTCCACCTGCTGTTCGTGCGCACCGGTCCGATGATCGGCGCGTCGGCGGCCGCTTTCGGCGTGATGTTCGCGTACTGGCAGCAGTGGCCGCGCGATGAAGTGGCAGTGTTCGGCGCCATCCCGATGCGCGTGTGGAATCTCGTCGTGGTGCTGGTGGTGGCGAACCTCTCGATAGGTATGCTCGAAGCAGGGGACGCTGGCGTGGGTGGGCGGAGCTGGACGTACCTTGCGCATCTGGGTGGCCTTGCGTTCGGGTGGCTGTACCTCCGGACGCCACCGGCCACGAGCCTCGACCGGTTGCGCCAGCGGATTTCACCGGCGCCCGATTATCACGACGAGAATCCGCCGCGCGCCATTCCGCGCACCTTGCCGCGCGCACGCGCGCAGCGTGACGAGGTGGACGAGATCGTGGCGAAGAGCAAGGCCGTGGCCAGCCAGAAGCGTCCGGCGGCGCGGACTGTGGTGACCCCGGTTCGTACGCAGGGCGAGGCAAAGGTCGCCGAGCTCGATCGGGTCCTCGACAAGATCTCGTCGTCGGGACTCGAGAGCTTGTCCACGGACGAGCGCGCGGTGCTGGACGACATGGCGCGCCGGCTCCGCGGCGAGGAATAGCCGACAAAAGAAGAGCCCCCTGGACTTGCCAGGGGGCAGTACCGCCAGGCCGTTCTCCCGGCGGCAGTCGGCCGCCCCAGAGGGGGGCGGCACGACTCAGTATAAGATCAACTCCACGGAGAGCGCCAGAGCCAACTTCCCGCCGAGTTCGGCACGTGCCGTTGCTGGGACGCCGCGCGATCCGGCATCTTGCTGAATGCCACGACCCGACTTGCTGGAGACCTTTCCGAACCCGTATCCCGATCGTCCGTATGAGATCGCGATGGAATGCCCCGAGTTCACGTCGCTCTGCCCGCTGGGGGGCATCGAGACCGACGCTGACGAGCTGAAACAGCTCGAGGGGGGGGCGCCCGACTTTGCCACAATGCACATTCAATATGTGCCAGGCGGCTCGTGCGTGGAGTTGAAGAGCCTCAAGCTGTATCTCTGGAGCTTCCGCAACGACGGCATTTTCTACGAGCGTGCCGTGAACCGCATTCTCGACGACCTGTCCGCCGTGGTGAAGCCGGTGTGGATGGAGGTTGTGGGGGACTTCAATATCCGGGGCGGCATCAAGAGCGTGATCACGGCGCGGGTGGGGGCGCGCACGCCCCATTCTGTGTGACCGGCCGGTTACGATCTTCTCTTGCTGCACCGGGCTCCGGCAGCCTAGCTTCTGGCATCTATCCTTTCTTCTCCCAGAGCGCATGGGGTGACGGCCACATTTCACATCGAACGATGATGTGCGGTCGGGCGGGTACGGGTGCACGCCCATTACAGCCGCGTTCGCACCGGCCCATGGGCGAAGCTGCCCGGCCCCACAATCGACATGTCACAGGCCGTCGTGACGACCTGTCTCCCAGCTTCCTGTTTTCTTCCACTCGCATCTTCCGGGACCCTATGCAAAATTTCCGCTCGATTACCGGGTACGTCGTCGTATTCGTTCTTCTCCTCATTGCGGGGCCCGTGCTGTTGGCGCAGGGTGTCACGACGTCAACCATGACTGGCACGGTAGCCAGCGCGTCCGGGCCAATCGGCAGTGCGCGTGTGACTGCCGTGCACCAGCCGTCGGGCAGCACGTACCGCGCCGTGGCGCGGGGGGACGGCCGCTACACCATTCCGGGCATGCGCGTTGGCGGCCCGTACAGCGTTTCCGCGAGCTACATCGGATACGAGCGGAGGACGGTTGACAACGTGTTCCTCTCGCTTGGCGTCACGTCGGAGGTGCCGCTGTCGCTGACGCGTGTCGCGGTGACGCTGAGCGAGGTGTCCATCACGGCGGCAGGGAGTACCATCGCCGCAGACCGAACCGGGGCGGCGACCACCGTTTCACGTCAGGCCATCGAGGCCCTCCCGACGATCTCACGCAACATTGCCGACTTCACGCGACTCACGCCGCAGGCATCCGGCACCTCGTTCGCCGGCCAGGACACGCGACTGAACAACATCACGGTCGATGGATCGTACTTCAACAACTCGTTCGGCCTGTCGGGCACACCGGGGGGGCGTACCGGTGTTTCGCCGATTCCGCTGGACGCAGTGGATCAGATCCAGGTAGCGATCGCGCCGTTCGATGTACGTCAGGGCAATTTTGTGGGTGCGGGGGTGAATGCGGTCACGAAGAGCGGCACGAACGAGCTCGAGGGATCGGTCTACTACGTTGGCCGCAACGAGCAGTTCAATGGAACCAAGGCGGGCGAGAACGTGCTGATTCGCACGCCGTCGCGCTTCGGGCAGCTCGGTATCCGGGTGGGCGGTCCAATCCTGCGCAACAAGCTGTTCTTCTTCGTCAACTTCGAGGACGATAAACTGACGGCCCCGGGATCGAACTTTCTGGCCAATACGGGCGGGCAGCCGATCACGGGCAACACAACGCGGGTGCTTGAGTCCGAGCTCACCGCGCTGAGCAGCTTCCTGCAGTCGAAGTTCGGCTACGCGACGGGCAGCTTTATCCCGAGCGATCTCGAGACCCCTTCTCGCCGCCTCATCGCGAAGGTCGACTACAACGCGAGCGACCGGAACAAGTTCAGTCTGCGCTACATCGGGCTCGATTCCGAGTCGGACAATCTCACGTCGAACTCGGGCTCGCTGGGGAACGGAAACCGGCGCTCGAACGCCAACTCGCTGTCGTTCAGCAACTCGAACTACGCCATCAAGGAGAACATCCGGTCCATGGTGGGTGAGTGGAACGCCCTGATCGGCGAGAACATGTCGAACAACCTCATCGTCGGGTACACCACCAACGACGAGAGCCGAGAGCCGAAGGGCTCGTTCTTCCCGCTCGTGGACATCCTCAAGGACGGCCTGACGTACACGTCCTTCGGATTCGAGCCGTTCACGCCGGCGAACCAGCTCTACTACAACACGGCACAGATCCAGAACAACTTCACGATCTACGGGAACAAGCACGACCTCACGTTCGGCGTTACGGCGCAGCGCTACCGCTCCACGAACGTGTTCTTTCCGGGCTCGCAGAGCGTGTACGTCTACAATTCGCTCGCCGATTTCTACACGGACGCGAACAACTCTCTGGCGAACCCGAATGCCACGACGTCCCCCGTGACCCTCAACAAGTTTCAGGTTCGCTACAACAACATCCCCGGACAGGTCGAGCCCGTGCAGCCGCTGGATGTGCTCTATGCCGGCGTCTATGCGCAGGACGAATGGCGAGCCATGGACAACCTCAAGGTTACTCTCGGCCTGCGCCTCGACGTGCCACGATTCAAGAACACCGCGATCTCCAATGCCGAAGTAGACAGATTCACCTTCCGCGACGAGGGCGGCGCGGCGGTGAAATACTCCACCTCCAAGCTGCCGGACGCCAACGTGCTGTTCTCTCCGCGCCTGGGGTTCAACTGGGACGTCCGCGGCGATAAATCCACGCAGGTTCGCGGCGGCACCGGCATCTTTACCGGCAGCCCAGCCTACGTATGGATCTCGAATCAGATCGGTGCCAACGGGGTGCTCACCGGGTTCGAGGAGCTCCGGAACACGAGGACACGCCCCTTCAATCAGGACCCAGAGAAGTACAAGCAGACGAACGTGACCGGGGCGCCGGCGGCGAGCTACGAGCTGGCGTTCACGAACCCGGATTACAAGTTCCCGCAGCTGTGGCGCTCGACCATCGCCGTCGACCGGAGGCTCCCGTACGGCGTGGTGGGCACCGGTGAGGTGCTCTACGGCAAGGATGTCAACGGCACGTACTACATCAATGCGAACCTAGCTGCTCCCATCAGCAACTTCACCGGAGCGGACCAGCGCCCCCGCTATGCGGCGGGCACGGCAAGCCGCGTGAACCAGAAGATCACGAGCGCCATCGTCCTCAAGAACCAGAGCGAAGGCTACTCGTACAGCCTGTCCGGCTCGCTGGAGAAGTCGTTCAATATGGGCTTCTACGCCAAGGCCGCGTACAACTATGGTGTGGCACGCAACACCGTGGACCCCGGATCGATCGCGCTCGGCTCATGGAACAGCAACGAGGTGTCACGCGATCCGAACAACCCCGGGCTCGCGTATTCGCAGAACTCACCCGGCCATCGCGCGTTCCTGGCGCTGTCGTACCGCCGCGAGTACTTCCGCTTTGGCGCGACATCGGTGTCTCTGTTCGCCGAGCGACGGACGCAGGGCAACACCAGCTATACGTTCGCGAATGACGTGAACGGCGATGGGGGCTTCAGCAATGATCTCATCTACATTCCACGCGATCAGTCGGAGATGAGTTTCCTTCCCTTCACGTCGGGAACGCGCACCTTCACGGCGGCAGAACAGGCCGCCGCGTGGGATGCATTCATTGCTCAGGATCCGTACCTCAGCGAGCGTCGGGGACAGTACACCGAACGAAATGCTGTCTTCCTTCCGCAGGTCGTGCGGGCGGACTTCAGCGTGGCCCAGGAGATTTTCCGATCGATTGGCGGTCGCAGGAATACGCTGCAGATCAGACTGGACATCCTGAACGCGGGCAACCTGCTCAATAAGAACTGGGGTGTGGGCACGCGTCTGGTCACCAATCAGCCACTCACGAACGGGACGGCCAACGCAGCGGGGGTGCTTCAGTATCGCCTTCGCAACATCAGCACGAATCTCATCTCGACCACGTATCAGAAGTCGTCGGGAATCTTCGACGTCTATCGCATGCAGCTCGGGCTGCGTTACAACTTCAACTGATGGTCCGCGCCAGAGGTGCTGACAGCAGCAGCCCGTCGACCTTCGTTCAGGGCGACGGGAGGACTGCGACGAGGTTTCGGTAACGCACTCGCAGGCGTGGAACCGGCACGAACGCCTGCCGTCCGCATGGAAAGAGGGCGAGAGCGACGACGTCACGATCGGAGCATCCCCGTGGACACCGCGTCCATGGGATGTTCTGCGTCAGGGAGCACCGGGTACGGAAAACTGCTGGGGACAGGAGACGGGGAGCAAGGAACAGGGACACCAGAAGACCCCGTGGACGCGATGTCCACGGGGTCCTTTTGCAGTAAGTGAGACATTGGGCAAGGACTTGCAACGGACCCGGGCGTCTCTCAAGATCCATCCCGATGACGTACTCCCTGACTCCCGGTGCAGACGACGTTCGCGCGATCCTGATTGCGTACCACCGAGTGGTTAGCGCATCCTGGCCAGCGTTGCACCCGGAGATGACGGAGCGATCGTGCCACTGGCCGAGCGCGACGGAGCAGGAGCTCAAGGCAGAGCTCGCGGACTACGTCGCCCAGGCGTCACGCCCGAGCAACGAGATCCGCCTCTTCTGGAAGATCGGCGCCCGGTTTCAATTCGGCGGGGCGAATGTCCAGTTCGTGCGCGATGCGGGGCTGAACGACGTCGCCGAACTCCGGGGGCTCACGGACTTCGACGGCGAACTTCCCTGGACCCCACAGGCAGCCAAGTACCGCCTGGACGACGAGTCGATCGTGCAGACCAAGGTGCCGAAGCTGGACATCATCGAGCGCCAGCAGTCGACGAACGGCGCGATTGGCTGGGTGCGCGTCGGCAAGGCGCCGATCGAGCGTGCGGACGGAACCGTGATCGGCGTGCTCGGGATGTACGAGGTCCTCGATGCGGAGACTGGGCGGAAGCTGCATGCGGCGCAGCCGCACCCGCGCGTGTCGAGGCCGAGCACGAGTCTCCTCTGACGCTGGCGCGTCGGTGAACGTATGGTTCGATCACGACCAGGTACGCGAGCACCACGCTCAGCACCCTGAATGGCGTCCGTCATGAACCGAATCCTCTCGCGATTCTTCACGCTCCTCCTTGCGACGGGCGTAACTGCCTGCGCCGCCGCGACCGTCGAGAGCCCGGTGCAAGCGGCAACACGGAGCTCGGAAACGCTCGCCGGCCAGTTCGGCGACTCGTACATGCGCCAGGCAGACGGCGGGAGCGTGGTGGCGAAGGTGTTTGCCCCGGCGCCTCAGGTATGGGGTGCGCTGGTGGCCGCGATGGAAACCCGCGGGGTGAAGCCGACGATCGTCAGCCGAGCGGCCGGGCGGATCGGGGACACGTCGCTGGTGATGATGCGGCAGTGGAACGGACGTCATGTGTCGCACGTGTTCAACTGCGGGTCGTCGATGACGGGGCAGCGTGCCAACGAGGACCGGATCAAGTCGGTGTTCCTTGCGCAGATCTCGCGGGGGACGGCTGATACGGTGGGGATCAGTGTGCACCTGTCCGGGGTTGCCGTGCCGGTGACGTCGGGAGCGAGTGGAACGCCGGCGCAATGCCAGAGCACGGGGCGTGGGGAGGCGGAGTTCCTGGATGACGTCCTCGGGCAGATGGGACGCACCCGCACCAGGTGACGGAGGGGGTACACCACTGGGGCCGGGGTCGCTAAACTATTTACTCGCTTGTGGATAGTTGTTGGCCAGGTAGCTCAGTTGGTAGAGCAACGGACTGAAAATCCGTGTGTCGTCGGTTCGATTCCGACCCTGGCCACTTGAGTTGAGTGGGCGTAGAGAGGCGGGACGCGTGGCAGGACCACGTGTCCCGTCTTTTTTTGCTGATGTCGAGGGAGGGTCGAGTGAGGCATGGGATGCAGCTTAACTGTCCGCCAAGGGTGAGCGGCCGACGGGGGAG